>CAZDMM010001168.1:0-1976 GCA_964505845.1 uncultured Caldilineaceae bacterium | reverse complement strand
GATGGTGACGCCGTCATAAGATTCCATGCGCTGCAATAAATAACTCACCTCAATGTTGGCGTAGCGATCATGGGCGTCCTTAACTTCGGAACGTTTGCCAAAAATCGAGTCGGCCTCATCAAAAAAGAGAATAGCGTTGCTGCTTTCCGCCTCGCTAAAGATGCGCTCCAGGTTTTTTTCCGTTTCTCCAATGTATTTGCTGACCAGGCTGGAGAGATCAATCTTGTACAAATCCAGGTTTAGCTCGGCGGCAATCACCTCGGCGGCCATAGTTTTGCCGGTGCCGGGGTCGCCCCCAAAAAGGGCCGTTACCGCCGCGCTGGAAGCCAACTTTTTGCCGATGCCCCACTGCTCCAAAACCATCGGCCGGCCTCGCACGGTGGAGACCAGTTCACGTAGGATGGCAAGCTGGTCGGCGGGCAAAATCAGGTCCGACCAGCGATAGCGCGGCGTAATCTTGCGGGCCAGGGAGGCCAGGCGCGGGTTAGAGTGAGCGCGGGCGGCGGTAAAAAGGTCTTGACTCTGGATGGCCTCGCCGCGCTGCATGGCCGCATCACGGGCCGAGGCGACCGCGTCGCGGATTTGGCCCGTGGTCAGGGCAAATTGGCCGGCCAGGGCGGCCAGGTTGTCTTTACTCATCGGTGAGTTGTTATCAGTTGTCAGTGATAACGGGTTACTGATGACCGACTTCTGATTACTGACTTCTGACTTCTGACTACTGACTACCGGCTTCTGGTCACTGCTTTGCAAAAAATGCTGCCATAGGTTAAGCCGCTGCTGGTAAGTGGGGATGGGACACTCCAGCCAGAAGACGGGCCGAGTCCGCTCAAGCCCTTCGGCCTGCCAGGCAGCGCGCCCGGCGACGATAGCCAAATCTGGATAGTTGTACAATTCGGCCAACAATTCCGGCAACAAATAACCGCTGCCTTCATGGGTTAAATAAACATCCCACCCCAGCAGGCAGAGCAGAGCGCCGGTGAGGCGAGCATCACGCAGGGCCAGCCGGAGGGCCTGCCCCGGCCGCACATCGGTTTGAGCCACCCCGGCCAGATCAACCATGAGCACCGGGCGGCCCAGTTGCAGGGCCAGCAGCCGGGCGGCGGCTTCCTGGCTCACCCGGTCCGGCCCATAAAGAATCAACAGGGGCCGCACGGTGGTTTGAGCCACCTGGGCCAGGGCCGGCTGAATTTGGGCGGCCAGCAGGCGGTCGGTATCAGTTTCTTGGGGGTTGATCAGGCGAGTGCAAGGGGCCAGGTTAGCCTGGGGTTGGTAGCGGCCCAGCAGCCAGGCCACAATGGCTTCGTCCACCCGGAGGGTTTGGCTGAGCAGCGGAGCATGCTCCAGCCCGGCTTCGCTGCTGCGCTCAAGGATGTGGAATTTAAAGAGGGGAGACTCGTCGGCAAAGTGGGCCAGGCATTTTAAGCGGGTGGGGCCGGGTTCGACCAGCAAATCAAGGGCCAGGTTTACCGTAGGCCGCTTGCGGGTAACGTCATCCTGCAGAAAAGCGTAGAGGCGTTCATAACGTAAATCAAGGGTGGGGGCCAGACAGATCAGCAGCACATCCAACTCAAAGCGGTCCAGGCCAAAAGTCTCGGCCAATCGAACCAGGCGCACAGGCTGGCCGGCGGTTTCAACCAACAACCGGGCCTGCCGGTCGGCCTGAAGTTGGGCCTGGTCAAAAGCCTCTACTTCTTCCGGCAGCTCGGCCACCGTAGCGCCCCAATGGGCGCCAAACGGGCGGGCCAGCAGGGCGTCAACCTCTGCCGCCGAGATGTGGAGACCCCGAAAGGCGTCGAGCGGGTCTTGCTCTGCCAGTTGCCAGCGTCGAACAGCGCGCCGAATCAGAATATCAATTCGGCTCAATTCAGTCTGCAAATGTTCAAGACTGAGGTCTACCTCAGCGGAGAGGTGCGGACTCGGGGGGGTCATGAGAATCAAAATGTTGGCTAGCTGGTTCGATAAGATGTAAACATAAT
>CAZDMM010001167.1:0-1978 GCA_964505845.1 uncultured Caldilineaceae bacterium | reverse complement strand
GCCGCTTGACCTTCAAGTTACTTGAAGGTGTATACTAAGTTTGAGCAACTTGGTCTAGGAGGAAGAATCGGGATGACATTGATCGGTTTATTCGTTGTGCCCTTCGTCTTCGGCTTGGTCGGAGCGATCACCCCTTGCGCACTTGGGATCAATGCCGTCTTCCTGGGCTACATAACCGGCAAACCCCAGCCCCGCCGTTTATGGGAGTGGTTGCTGTTTGCGCTGGCCCGGGCTGCCTTGCTCACAGTCCTCGGCCTGGCTTTTGGCCTGTTGGGGCAAGCGGTAGGGAACTTCGTACGGGGCTACCAGCAGTTTATTAGCTGGGGCCTGATTGCCTTGGGCGCCCTTTTCATCCTGAGCCGGTTCCGACGACTGCCCTTGCCCTATCTGAGCCTGGCCAACGACCTTACGCTGACCGGCAACGGCAGTGCTCTGGCTTTGGGCGCGCTCTTTGGGCTGGACATCCCGGCCTGCACGAGCCCCCTGGTGTTCGCTCTCCTGGCTCAGACGGTGCTGGTGGGCGACTGGCTCTTTGGCATGGTCGCCCTTTTCGTCTTCGGCGTCAGCATGAGCCTGCCCCTGTTACTGGTGACGATGACTGAAGGGGCTGATCGCTGGCTGGTAGAGGCCAGTCGGCGGTATAAGACGGCTTTCTATCTAGTGGCCGGAGGATTACTCATCCTGTTCGGCGCGGCCGAACTGTCGCCACAAGTGATGAGCCTTGTCGGCGGTTGGCTTGAATACATTGCCGAACCACTTTTGTCTTTAACATAGTGAGGAAATGATGCAGCGAACCAAATGGTGGCTGTTGACCTTAAATTTGCTATGGGCGACAGTGGGTCTGGCCCACGCCCAGGATAACCTGGAAACCATCACCCTCCCTGTCGAGGGGATGGTCTGCCCCTTCTGCGCCGCTGCCGTGGAAAACATTTTGGGAAGCCTGGACGGCGTCGTGAACGCCAAAGCTGATTATGTCAAAGGATTAGCCACGGTCAGCTACGATCCGGCCCAGGTCACCCCGACTCAAATGGTAGAGGCCATTAATACTCAATCTTTCTACCGAGCCAGTTTGCCTCATCTGGAAGAGGCAACCGTTGAAGCGTCTAATAGGGTCAATCCGCTGCCCTTCCTGGCTGGTGGCCTGCTGATTGTGCTACTAGGTATGGGAGCCTGGTGGGTTATGGCGCGGCGGAAAGCCGGTCGAGCTACCAAATCCGAAACATCATAACGAAGCAATTACGCAATGAGGCACACTTCAGGAGAGAAGTCGATGAGAAAATGGATTTTGACCGCTTGCCTGCTGTCAGCCGGTTTGTTGGCAGCTTGCTCCGGTTCGGCAGGCCGTGCTTTCCAGGAAGTTGAGACAGTCAACCTCAGCGATGCGGCGGTGGAGAATAACTCAACCGAGGAAGCAGCCTCCTCTACCCAACCGGACTCCAGCAACCTCTTTGCCGAGGCGAACCAACTTTACGATCAGTTGGAAGCAAATACACCTATTAAGGTAGCGCCGGCCAATGCCAGTGCTCAGACAGGGATACTGACGATACCCACCTTGTTTTGAATCAACTGTGAGGCCCGGGTGGTCTTCATCTTACAACAAATGCCCGGTATTGTCCGTCTGGATCCAGCTTCGGAGCGGCAGGAGTTGGTTGTTACCTTCAATGCCGACCAAACCTCGCTGGCAGCGATTGTAGCTCGGCTGGAGGAGAAGGGCGAGGAGGTGACGAGTTGGAGGATTTTGAAGTGAGAGAATCACGGTGGGCTTAAGTATGTTGAAAGAAGTCCTGCTCAAGCGGATACCATTCTTCGCCAGGCTCTCAGAGAGTGACCTGGCCATCTTGGGCGACCACTTACATCGGCGGACTTACCACAAAAATACCATCCTCTTCGACAAAGGCAGTCCGGCTCAAACCCTGTACATCATCGAGTCAGGGCGAGTGCGGGTGTTTATCCCAGGCGAAACAGGAGAAGAGCTTTC
>CAZDMM010001166.1:0-1986 GCA_964505845.1 uncultured Caldilineaceae bacterium | reverse complement strand
CTCCGTGAAAAAGGCGCTGTTCAGCGTCGGGACGGTGTAGGCTACTTTAATCTTGTCATCTTGTCGCGCCGGGGCTGCCGTGGCGGTTTGATCGTACCCTTGAAACAGCAGGGCCAGCAGCAAAGCTACCAGTAGATAAAAATACTTTTTCATAAGGTTGTGTCCTCCTCCCAACATGGTTATTTCAGCCTGTTTATCCCTGTTTCTCAGGGAGCTACCAATAAGTCTGTGTTCCGGCCAAACTTTAATGAGGTGATGTCTTATGATGCCCTCCTTAGAAAATAGACCGCCGCCGACGGACCGCTGGTCGCTGCCCGACATTTTGACGTACCTATATGTCAACGAATTTTGAACGAACACCTGCACTCATCGTACATCGTCGCGGCGTCCCACGGGAGGTGCGGTGTAAACGAATAATCGCCCTATTCGTTTTTTTATCCATTGACAGATTTTCCCCCACCATTGCAAAAGCTTAAATCTGTGAAATCTGTGAAATTTGTGGTTAAAAGTTTTCAGTATGCATAGGATTCTACCCTGCTTGCCGTGCTCTCAAGCGCGATCCTGGCGTAATAACCGGTCAATGATAACGGCAATCAAAATGACCACGCCGGTTGACAGGTCTTGATAAAAGGCCGACACATTCAACAAATTCAGTGCGTTAGATAAAACGCCCAAAATCATCGCCCCAATCAAGGTGCCCCAGATGGTGCCCTGCCCGCCCACAAAAGAAGTCCCACCCAAAATGACCATCGTAATCGCCGTCAACTCAAAACCGACCCCAATCGTCGGTATACCGGAGAGCAGCCGCGAGGTGAAGATGACGGAGGTCAAACCGACCAACACGCCGTTGTACACGTAAATGAGGATTTTGTAATAATCCACATTGACCCCGGCAATGCGGGTGGCGGTTTCATTACCGCCGATGGCAAAGGTGTAGCGACCAAAGCGAGTTTTGTACAACAGGAAATAGGTCAGGCCGAAAATCAGCAGCATGATGATAATTGGCACCGGGATGGGGCCGAGATAGCCCTGACCAATAAAGCCAAAATCCTTGTGTTTGAGCAGTGAGATGGGCCGGGCGTCGGTGTAAATCAAGACCAGGCCGCGGGTGATGGTCATCGAGGCCAGGGTAACGATGAAGGGCTGAATTTTGACTTTGGCAATGACGATGCCATTGGCCAAGCCCACCGCTACCCCGGCGGCGATGCCGACCAGCGTCGCCAGCCAGATATTGCCGCCGCTGGCAATCAGGGTATTGGCAATCAGGGCGCTGCCCAGGGCAATCACCCCGCCTACCGACAAATCTATCCCGCCGGAGATAATCACCACCGTCATGCCGGCCCCCATCAAGGCGGTCAAGGCCACCTGCCGGGCGATATTGAGTAAATTAGAGGTGGTAAAAAAATTGGGGCTGAGACTGGAGGTCACGGCAATCATCAGGGCCAGGGCAATCAGCATGGCAAACTGCTGCAAATAGCGCCGCAGGGGCAGACGCGGCACGGGCGGCACTTTTTCCTGGTCAATTTGGGACTTGGTAATTTCAGTTGACAAGATTCCCTCCTCCCATAGCATAGGTCAGCAAATTCTGCTGGTTGGCCTCGCTGCGCGAAAATTCCGCCACCATCGTCCCTCGATACAAAACCATAATCCGGTCGCTCATACCCAGCACCTCCGGCAGTTCTGAGGAAATCAGGATTAAGCCTTTGCCTTCGGCCACCAGTTGGCTCATCAAATCATAAATCTCCACCTTGGCCCCTACGTCAACGCCACGAGTCGGCTCATTCAAAATCATCACGCTGGGTTTTGTGGAGAGGGAGCGGGCCAGCACCACCTTTTGTTGGTTGCCGCCACTCAAAAATTTGACCTGCTGCACCAGCCCCGCCGCCCGGATGTTGAGCTTATCGAAGAAAGATTTGCCCAATGACTGTTCCTTTTGGGCCAGGATATAGCCGCCGGGTGAAATTTTATCCAGATAACTCAAGGTGA
>CAZDMM010001165.1:0-1992 GCA_964505845.1 uncultured Caldilineaceae bacterium | reverse complement strand
ATACCTACAGCGACAATCGGCAGACCTACGGAGGCAAAATCGAGCAGGCTATAACCGGCCAGCCCTTGATCGCGCAGCAAGCTGCTGACAACGATATTGGTCGTGGTGAGCAGAGTCGCCATGCCGCCCAGGATGGTAGCAAAAGCCAGGGGCATTAAAATGCGAGCTGGATTAACGCCAGCTTTCTGCCCGGCCCCTGAAACGGCCGGCAGCAAGACTGACGCGGCGGCGATATTGTTCATAAACAGGGAGAGAAACGCTCCGGCCAGCATGACAATCGCCACCAACCGGCCCTCGTTGTGGCCAGTCACGCGCAGCAATAGATTGCCGACTTGTTCGGTCACGCCGGTGCGCTGTAGTCCTTCAGCCAGGATAAAAATTGCGGAGATAGTAATTACCGCTGAACGGCTGAAGCCGGAGAAGGCCTCCTGTGGAGTCAAGATGCCGGTTAGGCCGAGGGCAACCAGGTCGGCGCGGAGTCGATCGCTCAGAAATAAGCCAATGGCGATAAAGAGAATGACAAAAGTGAGGATGAGTTGGAAATTCATTACCTAAATCTAACAGGCCGAGCTTCCACGCCAACTTGCCAGGCGTGGGAGCCGTCCCTCTTTAATTATCGCCCCCAGTTATTTGCACACCTGAGTTGCCCGAAAATACGGGTACAGGTTGAAGCGCAAGTGTGCCTCTGTTGAAAAATCGGTGTAACACCTCAGTTTGAAGCCAGTCCCAGTCGCTGGGTATTAGTTTACCACGACGAGGGCTATCGTCATCTTTTTCACTCTGCCGGACAAGTAGCACGGGGCAATGCCCATGCCGCATCACCTCATCGGCCACGCTGCCAGAAGCCCAGCGAGCCAAGCCACCGCGCCCGTGAGTCGCCATCACAATGAGGTCAACGTTTTGAGCGACAATGATGTCAACCACATCCTTGTCGGGCGAAGCGGGACATAGTAGCATACGGGTTTCAATACCTTGCCGCTGAAGTTCAGCCTGCTGAGTTTGGAGGTATTTCTCAGCCTCTTGGTAAATATCGCTGTACTCTGTCAGCCGCTCGCTCGGAAAAACTACCTGATATCCACCGCGGACCGTCATGAAAAACTGCAACACCCGTAACAGAATAATCTGGCTGCCTGGTTTCTGGGCCAGAGTTATCGCCATGGGTAGCGCCTTCTCCGCCAATGGCGAACCATCCAACGGCACTAAAATACGTTTTAACGCTATCATTAATCCCATTCTCCTTATTTAGATAGTTTAGGCCTATCTCAAACCTGGGAGCCGGGGCTCTCACTTCCGGCCCTCCCTTCGCTCGTCGGCGGTGTTTTAGCTGCCGCTGCTGGGTTTTAACAGCATATGATCGACAGCTTCAAACTCATCCCTTCGATATCGAAGGACCTGGTCACGACGGATAGGTAGTAACGTCCCCGGCTGGCCGGCGAGCGCCTCTCGTCGGTCACGCTCGGTCAGACCAACATCGCTTCGAGAGACCTCGAAATGTGCCTCTTTACTTTGGGCCAAGTCGAGCAGAACCTCCTCACGATGATATGGAAAGGGTGGCTCCCAGGCGGCATCTGGCGTCGCGAAATTGGCGGGGTTGAAATCAGGTAGCTGCGCACATTCCAGCGCCGTCAGAGTCAGGAAGACGGCCGTGGTCACAAAATCCACGCTCTCGGCCGGGATTACAACGGTGCGCTCTTGCTGCGGCCACATATCCGCCAACTGCCGGAGTTTGGCCTGCTGGGGGTCGGGCAGCTTCCCCCGCACGATCACTGCCGACACCCGGCGGGAACGCGGGCTAATGACCACTTGGTAAACTTTTCCGATTGGGTCATTTACGGCGTATACCTCCTGGCCGATTCTTGGCTCCACGATCCGCAAGGCAGTCTTGGCTGCGGGTCTCCGCGACATCCGAAGCCGGTTAATAATGCTTCGCACCTGGGGTACCGTGGCGGCGACCTCCTCGGCGGCCGTTTGTATCTCCAGGGTTGGTACTCT
>CAZDMM010001164.1:0-1996 GCA_964505845.1 uncultured Caldilineaceae bacterium | reverse complement strand
GTTAGTTTATTATCTTTATGTCACCTCGTCAAAAGTCTATTGACTAAGAACTAGAAGGTTTTAACGATGGAAAATGAAGCGCCCCTTGAACAAACTGATGAGGAGCCATTTGAGTGGATACCCCACTGGCTCTGGTCGGCTGTCGTTGGCGTTGCTTTAATTTTGGGGGGCATCTGGTTGATCTCGTCTCGAATCTCATCCGGACGAAGTGGGGGATTTAACTCTGTTGCAACTACCCCGGTCAAGGCTATTGCCCTGGTCGGGCAATCCGCCCCGGACTTTGCCTTAAAAAATATGGCCGGCGAGACTATTCGCCTCAGCGATTTCAAGGGCAAGTCGGTTCTGGTCAATTTCTGGGCGACCTGGTGCGCCCCCTGCCGGGCGGAAGCCCCGGTACTTCAACGAGTAGCGGTTGAATATAAAGATAAGTTGGTGATTATTGGGGTCAATATGACAACGAACGACACCCCAGCCCAAGTACCCACTTTTGTCGAAGAATTTGGCCTGACCTTCCCGATTGTGCTAGATGAGACCGGTGAAGTCAGCCAGGAATATCAGGTCATCGGTTTGCCCGCCTCGATTTTCATTGACCAAGACGGAATTATTACAGACGTGCGCCTCGGCCCTGTCGACCAAGCCTTCATCGAGGCAAAGCTTGCAGAAAGGTAAAGAAGTAATGAGTCGTACTCCCTCAGATGAACCTCCTCTCATCATTCCACTCAAAGTGCTGGCTGCCGGGCCTTTGACAGTAGGCCCTACTCCGCCCCGGCCCGGCCTAACCGGACTGTTTGAATACTACGGTAAGCGTTTGCTCAAAAATCCCCTTTTCCCCTGGCTGGGCCGGTGGTTTCTGCTCGGTTTTCTCGTTGTCTTGACCTATGCTGCCCTCTTTGGCCCCCCTGATCCGCGCCTGAATTTCGCCACGGTAATGAGCTGGGTGGTCTGGTGGCCTATGTTAGCGGTCAGTTATCTGGTTTTTGGGCGGGTGTGGTGCACCGTTTGTCCGATGGGGGCCTTGTCGGATTTGATCCATCGTAAGGTTGGCCTCAAGCTCAAAGCACCTAAACTGTTCAAGAAACGCTGGCTGGTAGCGGTGCTGTTGGGTATCGCCATTCTCTATCAAGCATGGATTGAGGAAGTGACCCGTGCCTCGGTCTCTCCCCTGGTGACCGGGTTCATCCTCTGGGGTTTTACGGTTGGGGCGGTGGTGAGTGGGTTAATTTTTGAACGCTGGACATGGTGCCGCCACTTGTGCCCTTTAGGCGCGTGGTCAGGCGTCTTTGCTATGAGCAGCGTCGTGGAGGTCCGGGCCGATCCCAACGTTTGCCTGGCGAATCGCTGCCAGGGTATCTATTGTTATTTTGGGCGTGATGATCTACCGGGCTGTCCCTTTCACCAGGTCCCCAAAATCATGGAAACCAACCGTTACTGCTCAAGCTGCGGCAATTGCCTCAAGGCCTGTCCTAACGATGCCATTAGCATCCGCCTACGCCCGCCAGGCCGCGAGTTTGTCACTCAAAGAAAGGAGATGTTGGAAAATGCCTTGATCGCGGTGGTGGCCATCGGCGTGGTGGCATTTCAGAGCCTGGTGATGACCGAACCGTGGGGCAAACTGCACGAGCGGGTGGCTACAGTACCCTTGCTCGCTAATGACGCCATCCTTTATGGGGCCTTTATTTTGGGATGTGTTGCTGCTACGCTTGGCTTATTCTACCTGGCCTCGCAAATTTACAGCCGGCTCACGCACCAACCCTGCCACACGGAGATGTGCCGGTTCGGCTTTGCCTTCTTACCGCTGGCGCTCATGACGCACATTGGGCACAACCTGGGACATTTATTCAACGGCTACACTCTGATACCCGCTGCTGTGGCGGTCTTTTTGGGCGGCGCTCCCTCGCCGGCTACCGAGTATATGTCGAATTCTGGGCTATGGCAGGGCGCGGAGATTGGATTGGTGATCATTGGCTTTGTTATCTCGGCATGGACCATTCGAGCC
>CAZDMM010001163.1:0-2001 GCA_964505845.1 uncultured Caldilineaceae bacterium | reverse complement strand
CCGCTTGTGGTTTATCGGCCAGTTGGTTTCGCTGGTGGGCACGTGGATGCAAACCACGGCCCAGGGTTATCTTATCTTTGAGCTGACGCGCTCGCCGGCTTACCTGGGTTATGTGGGGTTTGCCGCCGGGGTTCCTACCTGGTTGTTTATGCTGTATGCCGGAGTCATGGCAGATAGAGCCTCAAAGCGGAACATTATTGTGATGACCCAGGCAGCGATGATGGTTTTGGCCTTTATCCTGGCGGCTCTCACATTTTTGGGCTGGATCCAATCGTGGCATATTATTGTGCTGGCCCTGGCTTTGGGGGTGGCCACGGCCTTTGACGCCCCGGCCCGGCAGGCTTTTGTGATTGAAATGGTGGAGCGTCAAGAATTGAGCAATGCCATTGCGCTCAATTCCAGCATGTTCAACCTGGCTACGGTGGTTGGCCCGGCTATTGGGGGCCTTACTTATGTGCTGGTTGGCCCGGCCTGGTGTTTTACCATCAATGGCCTCAGCTTTATCGCGGTGATTACTTCGCTGCTGCTGATGCAGGTATCGCCGCCGGCCCCGCGCCGGGGCCACACGGCGGCCCTGGAGGATCTGATGGAAGGGCTGCGTTATGTCGGCTCTAACCTGATGATCCGGACCCTTATCCTCACGGCTTGCGTGGTCAGCCTGTTTGGCCTGGCTTACATGACCCTGATTCCGGCCTGGGCGGTGACGGTGCTGCAAGGCGATGCCACCACCAACGGCTGGCTGCAATCGGCGCGGGGGTTAGGGGCCTTGAGCGGGGCGCTGCTCATTGCCAGCCTGGGGCGATTCAGGCTCAGAGGGAAGCTGCTGCTGGCGAGCCTGTTTATCTTTCCGGTCATGCTGTTGTTTTTTGCCGGGGCGCGCTGGCTGCCGCTCTCGTTGGTAACTCTGGCCGGGGTGGGCCTGTGGGTGATAATCCTGTTTAACCTGGCCAATACCCTGGTGCAAACCCTGGTTTCCGATGAGCTGCGCGGGCGGGTGGTCAGCCTGTATACGTTTAGCTTTTTTGGGCTGATGCCGCTGGGCGCTTTGTTGACCGGCTGGCTGGCCGAGTGGATTGGCGAGCCGAATACGCTGGTTCTGAGCGCCGTTATTTCGCTGATCTTTGCCGGGTGGCTGTGGGTGCGGGTTCCGCAACTGCGGGGGTTGGAGTGAGGGGTAAATACGGCGCCAGTTTAGAAATCCGTTTTCCGCTGGGCAAGAAAACGGGTTTCCCGGCTCAGTTAAGGGTCACATCGCGTTACGCGGTTGACCTTGTAGCGGCCTGGTCCAGCCGGCCTGCCAACCACTGTTGGATGTCGGCCAGGCTTTCCGCCGAAACTTGATGGCCCATCGGATACTCGCGGTAGGTCAGGTTGACCGGCAGGCTGCTCAAGCGCTGCTGGCTGGCCCGCCCATGCTGGATGGGCAGCACGTTATCATACAGGCCATGCACAACCATCACCGGCAGATTGGCTAAGGCTTCTGGGGGCGCCAGCAGGGGCAGCACTTCTGGCAAGATGCGCCCGCTCATGGCAACTATGCCGGCGACTCGTTGGGGCTGGGTTAAGGCCAGGCTGAAACTCATAATGGCTCCCTGGCTAAAGCCGCACAGATAAAGCTGCTGTGGGTCAACCTCATAAGTTGCAACCAATTCGCTCAAGAAGCGGAGCAGGGTTTGGCGGCTGCTTTCGGCTTCGACGGGGTTGATGACCGGGCCGGTGGGGGTAAACTGCACGTGAAACCAGGCGTAGGAGTTTGGGCCAAGCATCAGCGGGGCGCGGGCGCTGACGATGAAGAAGCGATCATCCAAATAGGGCGCGAGTTCAAACAAATCTTTCTCGTGGCTGCCCAGGCCATGCAAGAGCAGCAGCAGGGGCGGCCTGGCCGATGGCTCAGGCCGCGGCGACCGGATAAGATGAGTGAGAGATAATTTTTGGGGTTGCATAGGTCTCCTTCGAAAATAGCCCTCACCCCCAACCCCTCTCCCATTGGGAGAGGGGAGT
>CAZDMM010001162.1:0-2005 GCA_964505845.1 uncultured Caldilineaceae bacterium | reverse complement strand
ACGGAGGGCAGGTATGCAACTGGGATTTTTGCCGTTATTGTTGAGCAGCGCCATTGGTATCTTGTTGGGCCTGGGTGGCTATACCGTTTATTACGCCGAAGGCGTTTCTTACCTTTCCAACGATCCCAAAGCCTGCGCCAACTGCCACATCATGCGAGATCAGTACGATGGCTGGCAAAAGGGCAGCCACCACGCCGTAGCCACCTGCAACGACTGCCACATTCCCCACGAGTTTATCCCCAAATATTTAGCCAAGATGGAAAATGGTTTTTGGCATTCCAAGGGCTTTACGCTGCAAGATTTTGAGGAGCCAATCCGTATCAAACCTAAAAATCTTACCGTTGTGCAAGAAAATTGCGTTAGTTGTCACGCCGGACTGGTGAGTCAAATTGCCACTCATCCCGGTAATGATCAAAAAATGCTCGACTGTGTCCACTGCCATGCCGGGGTAGGGCACGGACCCGTAAATTGATGAACCAGGGAGGAATAATGTCACTAAAATCAAAAATTTTCTATGTAGCAACAATTATCGTGGTGGCCTTGTTGACGGTTGGGGTGATGTTGCTGCTGCAAAATGTGTCGCAGCGCAAGGAAGAAGCCAAACAAGACGTCTTTCGGGTGGTGGAGATTACCGAAGATACGCTTGACCCGGCAGTGTGGGGTAAAAATTTTCCACGCCAGTATGATGGCTACCTGCGCACCGTGGATATAGAGCGCACCCGCTTTGGCGGCAGTGAGGCTTTTCAAAAACTGGATGAAGACCCGGTCTGGCGGGATATTTTTGCCGGTTACGCCTTTAGTTTGGATTACCGGGAAGATCGCGGCCACGCCTACATGCTGTCTGACCAGGAGGAAACCCGGCGCGTTACCGAAAAACCCCAGCCGGGCGCCTGTCTGCACTGCCACTCTAATGTGATCCCCGCCTATCAAAAAGTTGGCCTGGAAAATGGCGCGCCGGCGGGCGAAGAAAATCGCCAGGCTCAAATTATGAAGGGCTTTGAAATTGTAAACTCCATGCCCTACTCCGTAGCGCACGAGTTGGTCTCCGGCCCCATCGCCTGTGGCGACTGCCACAACCCGGAGTCGATGCAGTTGCGGGTTACCCGCCCCGGCCTGCTCAATGGCCTTAAAGTTCTGGCCGCCTCCGATGAACCGGTCCCCCATCTGCCCAGCATCGAACGGTGGCGGCTGGATGGCCGCAAAGGGGAGTATGACCCCAACACCCTGGCAACCCGGCAGGAGATGCGCTCCTTTGTCTGCGGCCAATGTCACGTTGAGTATTACTTCAAAGGTGATGGTAAATATCTGACCTACCCCTGGCACAACGGTTTGAAAATGGAAGAGCTTGAGGCTTACTATGATGAGGTGGGGCATAAAGATTGGGTCCACAAACTCAGCAACGCTCCGGCCCTAAAAGCGCAGCACCCGGAATTTGAGCTGTGGAGCCAGGGTATCCACGCCCGCAGCGGCGTTGCCTGCGCCGATTGCCACATGCCGTACCAGCGTGAAGGCGCTATCAAAGTGAGCGATCATCACGTGCGCAGCCCCATGCTGAACATCTCTAACGCCTGCCAAACCTGCCATAATTACCCAGAAGGGGAGCTCAAGTCCAGGGTTGAGGCGATTCAGGCCCGGACTCAAGCCTTGATGGACCGAGCTGAAGAAGCAGTGGTGGCTTTGATTAAAGATCTGCAGCATGCCCAAGAGTCGGGTCTGACCGCCGAGCAGTTGCAAGGGCCGATGGCGTTACAGCGCAAGGCTCAGTGGCGGTTGGATTTTATCGCTGCCGAAAACTCCATGGGCTTCCACGCCCCCCAAGAGTCGGCCCGTATTTTGGGCGAGGCCATTGATTACGCTCGCCAGGGCCAGCTTGAAATAGCCAAGCTGATGCCGTCGCTCGCCTCACGCTAACATAGCATCACCTCAATAATTTGGGGTAAACCCTGGAAGGCTGGAAGGTTGGATAGTTGCCAACCTTCCAGCCTTCCATTTTTCCTCTCATACC
>CAZDMM010001161.1:0-2011 GCA_964505845.1 uncultured Caldilineaceae bacterium | reverse complement strand
TCAAGTGATAAGGGTTCTATTTTGGTTGAAGTCACCACGCTTTTTCGCTTCACTGGTTTTCCTTTAACTTTGGTTGAATAATTTTGGACAAAAATTTCGGCTTAATCTATTGGCGTGCCTAATTTACACCAAATTTATCGTAATCAGCAGGGAAGCACCTATCTTTGTAATAATTACGCTTATGAATTAGGAATCCGCTGCGGGGCCATGACAAAGGCGTACTCAAAGAGATACAGCCCGGCGATAGTGGCTAAGGCAGCGACCAGCATGGCCAGGAAGGGCAGAGTCCCGATGATGGCGCTGACTAGCAGAATCACCAGGGGCAGCAAGTGTCCCAAGCCAATCGAACCCCACCAAAACAGGCGGCGATACCGCCCGGCCCGGATGTCGTGGGCGGCGCGGGCGGCAACTTCACTGGCGTGGGGCATACCTAACTCTCCACAGAGAGTGACAAACAAATCCAGGATAAGGGTCAGGCCAAAAACCCAGGCCAGCCCGGCCACCATCGAGCCGGACATACTCACCACAAAGCCCAACAGCAGCAGCACGGCCGATCCGGCCATCAAAGCCTGCACCAGCAGGTGCAAGGGCAGCAGGCTGCTTTGCCACAGGTCGCGCCCTTCGGCCTGGCCAAAGAGAAAAGCGGTGTACACCGCCGCGCCGGCGGCCAAAACAAAGCCCGGAGCCAGCAGGAAAGGCCGGACCGTGTTAGCCACCGGGAAGGGCAGAAGGCGCAGCAGCACGGCCCCCTCGATGAGCAGCCACAGCCCGGCCACGCCGCTAAAAGCCAGCAGGATAAAAGCTCCTCGCGCCAGCCACGATTGCCACTGTGGTCGAGTCAGAATAGTGTAAAAACGGGCCGGTTTGTCCAGGTCAATCACCAGCAGCAGGGTGGTCAGGGCGATGAAAAGCAGGGCGATGAAGTTACCCCACACCGCCACCGGCCGGTTGAAGCCGGTCAAATCTAGACCAAAGAACAGGGCCAGCAGGACAAATATCCCGCTGCCGATAGCTTTGGTGACCAGGTAGGCCGGCACCGGCCAATGCCAGGAGATTTGATGCTGGGCGTTGTAAGCCGTCTGCACCATGTGCTCGGCCAGCCGCCCGCCGCTGAAAATAGGGCTGCGCTCGCTCAAGTTTTGTGGAGCGGGAATGCGGATGGCAGCGCCTGATTTGGCTGTTTCTAACCCTGGGTTGATAGACCGGAGACCGGAGACCGGGGAATTGCGGTCGGCGGTCGGCAGTCTGCGGTCCCCCAGGGGGATGACATCCGCCCACATGAAAGTGCTGCCCGTATACGCCGCAGTGGGGGTCAGCGTGACTTCCTCACCGTCAATGTAAAACAGCTTGGGCATGGTGCCTTGCTCCGGTTTGCGCACGGTGGTTTTTTCACGGGCGATGAGCCAGCTGATGTGGCTGTGCGGGTCATCCAAATCTCCGGCAATAATAGATTGGGTGGGGCACACCACCACGCAGGCCGGCTCCAGACCCAGTTCGGTGCGATGGGCGCAGTAGTGGCACTTGGCGGCGGTGTGGGTTTCCGGGTCTATGTAAATAGCGTCGTAAGGGCAGGCTTGCAGGCAGGCTTTGCAGCCGATGCAGCGGCGAGGGTCAAACTCCACAATGCCGTCGGCGCGCTGGTACATGGCCGTCACCGGGCAAATGCGCACGCAGGGCGGGTTGGCGCAGTGGTTGCAGCGAGTCACCTGAAAATGGCGGCGGGTATGGGGAAAGGCGCCCGTTTCCACATACTTGACCCAGGTTCGATAGACCCCCAGCGGCACCTGATTTTCTGATTTGCAGGCAGTGCTGCAGGCATGACAGCCGATGCAGGTGCGGTTGTCAATGACAAAGCCGTAATTCATGCGATGATCCTTTAAGGAACGTTAACGGTCAACAGGCATCAGTAAACAGTAATCAGTGACCACTGACCACTGATTACTGATGACTGTTCACTCAATGTCGTTAAGTTAAGCTCGTAGCATAGGGCCTCGTGCCCGCCCACAAGGGG
>CAZDMM010001160.1:0-2033 GCA_964505845.1 uncultured Caldilineaceae bacterium | reverse complement strand
ACGCCGTTTATGTGGATGAGCAGGATATGGTTTGGTTGAGCGATTTTGCCGCCAATGCCCTGGTGCGTTTTGACCCAGCCCAGGAAAGCTTTGAGTCCTTCCCCCTGCCCAGCCCGGCCGCCAACGTGCGCCAACTGTTGGGCCGGCCCGGTGAGGTTTGGGGGGCGGAGTCGGGTACGGATAAGCTGGTGGTCATCCGCACCGAAATCCCGGCCGGCAGCGGCAGCGCAGCGGACACGTCGGCGGCTGAAACTGCCCCCTCGCTGTTCCCCATCCCCTGGGCCGACCGCTCCCCCTTCCGGGCCGGTTTGATTGACAGCGAGCAGGCGGCGCTCGACGAAGTGCCGGGAGCGAGCATCTACCATTTGGATGTCACCCTTGCCCCGGAATTGACCCAATTGCAGGGGCGGCAGGAAGTGCGTTACACCAATCAAGAAATTGCCCCGCTCACCGAAATCTACTTTCGACTCTTCCCCAACCTGGCCGATGGCTCGGTGAGCGTCTCCAACCTCAAGGTCAACGGCCAGCCGGTCGAACCCGTTTTTGAGCAAGAGAACAGCGCCATGCGCGTCCCGCTGGCCCAGCCGTTGCAGCCGGGGGAGTCAACCGTGATTCAACTTGATTTTGCAGTGCAGGTCTCCCAGGATGAGGGCGGCAACTACGGCACGTTTGCCTTCAAAGAGGGGGTGCTGGCCCTGGCCCATTTTTACCCGCTCATCCCGGCCTATGATGACGAAGGCTGGAACATCGAAATTGCGCCGTACATTGGCGATGTAGTCTACGCCGATAGCAGCTTTTACCTGGCCCGCGTGACCGCACCGCTGACTTCCACCCTGGCCGCTTCAGGGGTGGAAATCGGCCGGGAGCAAAACGACGCGCAGCAGGTGGTTACTTATGCTGCCGGGCCGATGCGTGATTTTTACCTCGTCGCCAGCGAGCGCTACACCAAAACCAGCCGCACCATCGGCCAAACGGTCATCAACAGTTATGCCCCGGTGGAATTTGTGGCCGGCGCTGAGTTGGCGCTTACTCAGGCGGAAACGGCTTTGACCAGCTTCAATGAACGTTTTGGCCCCTATCCCTTCACCGAGTTGGATTTGGTCAGCACCACCACCTTTGCCCTGGGGGTGGAGTATCCCGGTATTGTGGCGATTTTGGTAGATTTGTACGACCCGGCCAAAAACGTCAGAGGCATGGCCACCGGTTCGCTGCTGGAAGGGGTGGTGGCCCACGAGGTGGGGCATCAATGGTTTTACAGCGTGGTGGGCAATGACCAGGTGGATGAACCCTGGCTGGACGAAGCGATGGCCCAATATGCCACGTTGCTTTATTACCAAGATGCTTTAGGCGATGCCGGGTATGCCGGATTCCGGCGCTCGCTGGAACGGCGCTGGGAGCGGGTGGGCCGGGCCGACCTCCCCATCGGCCTGCCGGTGCGGGATTATGATGAGACCAGCTACGGCGCGATTGTCTATGGCCGGGGGCCGTTGTTTGTGGAGGAATTGGCTAACAGCATGGGGCCGGAGGTGTTTGAGGCGTTTTTGAAAGATTATTACCAGAGCTACAAGTGGGGCATCGCCACCGGCGCGGATTTTAAGCAAACGGCGGAGCGTCACTGCGGCTGTGATTTGACTCCGCTGTTTGAGGCGTGGGTGTATGAGAAGACCGCAGACAACTGACCGCCGTGATTATTTAAGGGCAGTGTAGCGGGTAAAACTCAGACCAGTTGTTGGCTGACAAACAGCAAGATAGTTTCGGCAGCGGCAATAGCTTCTGTGGCTTCAGCCTTGCTGGGGATACCCAGTGGACTTCCACCTGGCGTACCATCAGGATAACGAGTGGGTATGTAGTATTGGTCAACGATGGTACATTCAGGCTGGAATTGCAAAAAAACTGGCTCAAGTAAACTACATTGACTCAACAGGTCAACCAATTTGTGGGTACGTGGATACTCATTGATTTTTGCGATCAGATAGGCTTTCTAAAAACTCCGCAGAAATGATGATAAATTTTGACAGAAAAACATGAATTTA
>CAZDMM010001159.1:0-2037 GCA_964505845.1 uncultured Caldilineaceae bacterium | reverse complement strand
GTGACATCGGGGATCAGGGCCGGCTGCCCGTGCGAAAACACCCAGCCCACCACGCCCTGGTCGGCCGGCAGACTCAAGCCGCGCACCGTCTCGGCGGCGGCTCCCACTGCCGCCTGGATCACAATCTTCTGGGTGTTGGCGTCTAACAGCGCCACCGAGCCGGCTTCTGCCTCAAAGATTTGATTGGTGCGGGTAATCACCTGGCTAAGAATCTGCTGCATATCCATAGTTGTTTGGCCTGTAACCCTAACCTTGATTGTACCAAAAGTCATAAGCTTAATCAATATGCTCCTTTTCCTTTTTTATAGCGTGAAAGCGTTTTTTATTTTTCGGCCATTTGGTGATATATTCAGGTAAGATAATTTCAGGGATCATGTAATATCAAAGGGTGAGACACCGATGCCATACGATCTTGTCATTAAAAATGGTCGTATCATAACGGCCAGTGAGGATTTTACAGGCGATATAGCCATTGCCGGTGAAACTATTGCGGCCATCGGGCAAAATTTAAGCGGCGCCAAAGAAATTGACGCCGCCGGCCTGTATGTAATACCCGGAGCGGTAGACGGGCATGTGCATCTCCAAATGCCTTTTGCCGATACCGTTACCGCCGATAGTTTTGAACAGGGGACGATAGCGGCGGCCTACGGCGGCGTCACCACGATCATTGACTTTGTAGAGCCGGAAAAAGGCCAGGCGTTGGTAGAGGCCCTGGACCAACGGCGCGAGCAGGCAGACGGCCAGGTGGTGATTGATTACGGCCTGCATATGACCCTGCTGGACCCAGATCCGCTCATCCTGGCCCAGGTTCCACAGGCTTATGCGGCCGGCTGCGCTACCTTTAAAATGTATACCGCTTACCCTAATTTCTACCTGGCCGATGATGAGCTTTACCGCGCTATGATTGCCATTGCCGAAACCGGCGGGCTGGCGGTAGTGCATGCCGAAAATTACCCGGTGATTACCGAGGTGTGGAAACGCTTTATGGCCGAGGGCAAGGTTGAAGCCAGGTGGCATCCGCACAGCCGCCCCGCCCTCACCGAGGCCGAGGCGGTGAATCGAGTCCTCTCCATTGCCCACCTGGCCGGCGCGCCCACCCTTATCTTCCACATCTCTTGCGGCGAAGCAGCCCGTGAGGTGGCTTATGCCAAAGAGCGCGGCTGGGCCGCCTTTGGTGAAACCTGCCCCCAGTACCTTAGCCTGCCCGATGATATTTATGAGCGCCCGCACATGCCCGGCGCCTGGTTTATCTGCCAGCCGCCCATTCGGGGCAGCGCCCAGGCGGCCGCTTTGTGGCAGGCCCTCTCCCAGGGCAGCATTGACATTATTTCTACCGACCACTGCCCCTTCTCCGCTGAAGTAAAAAAACGGGGCGAGCAAAATTTTACCCAAACTCCCGGCGGGGTGAGCGGCATTGAAACCCGCCTGGCCTTGAGCCATACCTTTGGGGTGCGGGCCGGCTATCTTACCCTGAACCGCTGGGTTGAAGCTTGCTGCACCCTGCCGGCCGACCTGCACGGCCTGAACCGCAAAGGCCATCTGCTGCCCGGTTATGACGCCGACATCGTGCTGTTTGACCCTACCAAACAGATCACGTACAACGCCGAGGGGCTGCACTCTAACCTCACCTATACCCCTTATGAGGGCGTTACCGTCACCGGAGCGCCGGTTATCACCATCAGCCGGGGCGAGGTGATTGTTGAGCATGGCCGTTTTGTGGGGACTCGGGGGCGAGGACGTTTTTTGAAGCGCAAATATGAGTAAGTTAGTGGTTGGGCTTGAAAGGAGGCCGATGTGTTGACCCCATATCTTAAAACCAAGATACGTTATCAAACCGATGTGGCGATTATTGACCTGGTGGGAGAAATTAATACGGAGACCGAAATAATTCTGAACCGGGCCTATATCGAAGCCAGCTCTCAGAAAGCTCAAACCATTCTGCTTAACCTGAGCGAAGTAAAATATATCACCAGCGCCGGGATCGCCTTGCTGGTTGATTTACTGCGGCGCGCCCGCCAAACCGGCCACAAGTTGGTG
>CAZDMM010001158.1:0-2038 GCA_964505845.1 uncultured Caldilineaceae bacterium | reverse complement strand
TCAGTTTCAATACCTTCTGTATCATAAAATATCTCCCATCAACGGCTGGCGATGGACGATAGCAAGTTGGCCAACCCTGTACCACGCACGACCGACTCCGGCGTAACCAGATTGACATCGAGAATCGCGACGTTGGAAGAGTTCCTCTGGTTGAAACGCTTGCTCCGCGGGCGCCAATTGGGCATATGTCTCAGCCAGAGCCTCCTGACAGATCTTTTTAGCCGCCTCTTGTAGGTGAGTGACCTGGTTGGTAGAAGAGGCTTTGGCGATTTGGGTATCCGAAACGGTAGACACCATTCCAACCTTCCAACAACTCCATGCTATCACCTAACCCATCAAAAACACATAGAAACGAACACCGGAACCATGAAAAATTCATGAAAAAACCGCAGCAAAATTGCTGCGGTTTTTTCATCTCTGATTCTCTGCTGTTGATGCCGAAGGCTTTACGAGGGCTTCTCTTCTGGACATTCCAAGCTATATCCCACGCCGGGGCAGGTCACGATCAGTTTGGGGTTGGCCGGGTCGGCTTCGAGCTTGTGTCGCAGGTAGCGAATGTAGGCCCGCAAGTAGTCAAGATCGTCGCGGTATGTAAAGCTCCACACCGCCGTTAAGAGCTGCTTGTGCGGCATGACCTGATTTTTGTGCGCCGCCAGCCCTGCCTTGAAGAAGATCGAGAACGGTTCGCCTCGGGTGAGGCGAGCCGTCTCATCTCGTCCTTCCTGCCGGATCATCTTCAATCTTTCTCAGCGGCCACTGCCTCGGCTTTCGTTCTGTGGAGTGTCCCCGGCGCTTCTTCCGGGGGCGCGTAGATGGTAAAGAGTTTGAGCGGCGTGTTGCCTCTGTTGATAAAGTTGTGGCGCGTGCCTGCCGGGACTACGACCAGACTGGGGCTTTGACCTGGCTGCCCTCGCGGTTCACACGGCTTCGCCAAAACCTGCGATGAAGATGAGCACCTGGTCAACCGAATGCACTTCCTCGCCGATCTCGTCACCCGGCTCAACACTCATCAGCACAAGTTGGCTGTGTTCGTTTGTCAGTATCGCCTGATGGAAGAAGGCATTCTCTTGCGCCAGCGGAATATGTCTTTGTTAAATGTAGGCATTGATTTGTTCCTTTTTCTGTTGATTGTGAGTTTTGATTGATAGCCTGCTATCGCGCTACCCTACTAATCGCTGGGCGGCCTCGGCCAGTCGACTAGCAAACCCCAGCTCGTTATCGTACCAGGCAGCAATTGAGATGAGCGTGCCATCATAAACCTGGACCAGCGGCAAATCAATAAGCGAGGAATGGGGGTCGCCGACGATGCGGCTGGATGACCATTCCTCTTCCAGTACATCCAGGATGCCTTGGAGGGGCGCGGTGGTCGCTGCCGTGCGGAAAGTTGCGATGACCTCGTCGCGGCTGGTGGGCCGTTCGGTGACGGCGTTCAACTCCACGATGCTGCCGGTGCGCACGGGCACACGGTAAGCCTTGCCGGTTACTTTCAGCTCAGGCCAGATGAAGGTGAGCGCCTTGGCCGCCCCTGATGACGACGGAATGATGTTCTCCGCCGCCGCCCAGGAGTCGCGCCGGTCTTTCAGGGGCTGGTCGGTCAGCGATTGCGAGTTGGTGTAAGCATGAACAGTTGAAAAGAAGCCGTGTTTGAGGCCCCAGTTTTCCAGAACGATCTTGACCACCGGGGCAAGGGCGTTGGTGGTGCATGACCCCATGCTGATGATTTTGTGCTTGTCAGGCTCAAATCTTTCCAGATTTATCCCTGGCAGCAATACGGCATCGGCATCTTGCAATGATTTGCTGGGCGCGCTGACCAGCACCCGTCGCGCTCCCCGGTCGAGGTGAGCCTGCGCCCCGGCGCGGGTCGTGGCCCGGCCGGTGCAGTCCACCACCAGGTCAACCTCCAGCGCTCGCCAGTCGGGTAGCTCTTGGGTCGCGTCGTAATAGTCGATGGTACGCCCGCCGATGAGGAAAGCATTCTCACTGACCTGAACCGGCTCCGGCCAGCGACCATAATTGGAGTCAACCGCAAACAATGCGG
>CAZDMM010001157.1:0-2039 GCA_964505845.1 uncultured Caldilineaceae bacterium | reverse complement strand
CCGCCAAAATCTGGCAGCTTTCGGTAGGCGAGCAGCAGCGGGTAGAAATTCTCAAAACGCTCTATCGAGGGGCCAAAATCTTAATTATGGACGAGCCAACGGCGGTGCTGGCCCCCCAGGAGATTGATGAGTTGATGGCGACGCTGCGCTCCATGGCCGCCCAGGGGAAATCTATTGTCTTTATCAGCCACAAGCTGCATGAAGTGACCAAAATTGCCGACCGGCTGACCGTGCTGCGGCGGGGCAAAGTAACCGCCGAAGGGGTGAGCATGGCCGGCGTTACCAAAGAAGAGCTGGCCCGCTTGATGGTGGGCCGCGAGGTGGTCTTTAGAGTCCAGAAAAAACCGCAGCAGCCGGGGCCGGTGGTGCTGTCCATGTCAAACGTGCAGGCCGAAAACGATAAAGGCGTGCCTGCCCTGCGCGGCGTCTCGCTGGAGATTCGCAGCGGCGAAATTTTAGGCATTGCGGGTGTGGCCGGCAACGGTCAAAGTGAGCTGGCCGAAGTTATCACCGGCTTACGACCGTGCCACGGCAGCATCAAAATTAATAATGAAGAAGTGGGCAACTGTCCCCCCATTGCGGCCATACGCAGCGGAGTAGCCCACATCCCCGAAGACCGCAGCCGGGTGGGAACCGCCCCTAACCTCAGCATTACCGAGAATACCATCTTAAAGAACTATCACCAGCCGCCGATTGGCAACGGCTGGACCATTAACTTTACCAACGCCCGGCAGCACGCCCAAACCTTAAAGGAAAAGTACGATATCCTGGCCCCCAATGTCAACGTTTCGGCCCGCAAACTCTCCGGGGGCAATCTGCAAAAGGTGATCCTGGCCCGCGAAATTTCGGCCAGGCCCAAACTGATGGTGGCCGTGCAGCCTACGCGGGGCCTGGATGTGGGCGCCATTGAGGGCATCCAACGCCTGCTGTTAGAGCAGCGCGAAGCCGGGGCCGCTATTTTGTTGATTTCTGAGGAATTGGAAGAGCTGTTATCCCTCAGCGACCGGCTGGCGGTGATTTATGGCGGCAAAATCATGGGCTTTATGCCGGTTGAACAGGCCGATATCCAACAAATTGGGTTGATGATGACCGGCTCCGTGGGCGAAGCGGTGACGCGATGAAACGAGGTAGCATATGTCCAGTATAGGCGCAGCCCCCAAGGGTCAAGCTTTACCATTTTCCTTTTCCTTTGAAAAGCGCGATGAGGATATTCCCAAATGGCTGCCCGTAGCCACCGCCATTGGCTCGGTGATTTTGGCCTTCCTGGTCAGCGCCATCATCCTGTGGCTGATTGGGGGCGACCCCTTAAAAGTGGGCGGCTTTTTCTTTCAAGCCACCTTTGGCAGTTGGGCTGTTTTTTCTGATACCCTGGTCAAAGCTACCCCACTGATTATGGTGGGCCTGGCCTGCGCGGTGGCCTTTAAGATGAAGATGTGGAACATCGGTGCGGAGGGGCAGTTTTATCTGGGCGCATTTGGGGCCAGCCTGGTGGTGTTGGTGCCGCTGCTGCCTGCCGACACACCCCGGCCGCTCATGCTGGCGGCCATGGCCCTGATGGGCATGCTCGGCGGGGCGGTGTGGGCTTTTGTGCCGGGCTTTCTCAAAGCGCGCTTTCAGATTAACGAGATTATCTCCACCCTGATGATGAACTACATCGCCATTTTGTGGAATAACTTTTGGATTTTTGACCGCTGGAGCGACGCCGGCTTTCAGATGACGCCCACTTTTCCTAAAACAGCCTGGCTGCCGCGCCTGGCTGATTACGCCCGCGAGTATAAAGTTTTTTCTGGCGTAACCCTGCACCTGGGGGTGGTTTTTGGCCTGATTGCCGCCGTGCTGGTCTGGTGGATCCTGGAGCGGAGCCGCTGGGGATACGAGATCAAACTCATTGGTGATAATCCCCAGGCGGCCCGGTATGCCGGCCTCAACATCACCCGCAACATGGTGCTGGTGATGATGCTCTCCGGGGCTTTGGCCGGCCTGGCCGGGATGTCTGAAATCAGCGGGGTGGTGCATCGCCTGCAAGAGCGGATTTCACC
>CAZDMM010001156.1:0-2042 GCA_964505845.1 uncultured Caldilineaceae bacterium | reverse complement strand
AGACCCGATCATCGCTCATGGTTTGGTTCTTTCTTATGACTCAACCTCATGTCATTTCGAGGTGCGCAGCACCGAGAAATCCCCGACGACAAGGCGATAGACCAGATTCCAGGGATTTCTCGGCCTTCGGCCTCGAAATGACATGGAGTGAAAATTACAAATCCACCGGACTGCCACTCTTGGCCGATTCGGCGATGGCGGTCAGCACGCGGGTGACGAGGAGGCCATCCTCGCCGGTAGCCACAACCGGGCGGTCAAACACCACCGCATCCACAAAGCGGGCGATGGCTTCCAGCACAAAGCCATGGGGCCGGGGCGGGTCGGCGCTGACCAGGCCGAAAACGTCCGGCAGGGTGGGCTTGTCCGGGCCGTACTGCTGCACCGCGCGGTGGTCGGAGGTGTTGACATAGAGCGAGCCTGTGCTGCCCAAAATTTCAAACTTGAAGTTGAAGACATTCGGCTCGGATTCCGGCAAAAACCAGGCATTTTCCAGCGTGACCACCGCGCCCTTTTTAAATTCGACAATCGCCACGTGCAAATCGGGCGCATCCACGCCCAAAGCCTGCAAGATACCGGAGCGGCTGACGGCGTAGACCCGTTTGGGTTCATCTTCCAGCAGCCAGTGGGCCATGTCGGTGGTGTGGCTGGCCAAAAACCACAGGGCCGAGCTTTGGCTGGCCCAGGGCAGCATTTGGGTGGCCACAAAGGTGGTGTTGCTCAGGCGGGCGTAGATATAGGCGGGCCGGCCCAACTCGCCGCCGGCCACGGCCTGTTTGGCCTTGACAAAGGGCGGGCTGAGCCGGTTATGAAAATCTACCATCAGCTTGACCCCGGCTTCGTTGGCCGCGTTGACAATGGCCTCGGCATCGGCGACGGTGGTGGCCAGGGGTTTTTCCACCAAAATGTGCTTGCCGGCTTCGGCGGCGGCCACGGCAATCTCGCGGTGGGCAAAATCGGGGGTGGCAATAGAGACGGCCTGGATGTCCGGGTGTTCCAACAGCTTGCGGTAATCGGTGTACACTGCCGCCCCGCCGTACTTCTGGCCGATTTCGGCGGCGCGGGCTTCATTTAAGTCGCATACGGCGACCAATTTTGAGTGGGGCGTGTTGGCGTAGACGTGGGCGTGCCAGGCCCCGCCCACAATCCCCGTCCCAATAACGCCAAATCCAACAGGTTCCATAAAATTTATCCTTTCACATAAACTCAGCGAATCCAAATTCTCCCGCAGAGACGCAGAGGCGCTGAGTTTTTTGCTTGTTTCTCTGCGGCTCCGCATCTTAGCACGAGAACTGTTATCCTTTAACCGCCCCAAAAGTTAACCCGCGCACCACGTAGCGGCCCAGGGCCAGGAAGATCAGCATGGGCGGCAGCATGGCTACCACGGCGGTGGCGGCGATTTGATTCCAATAGACCCCGGTTGAGGCAAAGAAGCTAATTGTGCCGACCGGCAGGGTGGCCGTTTGCTGCTTGCTCAGAATCAGGGGGAAAATGACATTGTTCCAGCTAAAAACAAAGGCAAACATCGAGGTGACGATAATGCCCGGCAGAGCCAGCGGCAGCGTGATTGAAAAGAACGCCTGGATAGGATTGGCTCCATCCACCAAGGCGGCTTCTTCCAGGTCTATCGGCACGTCATCCATAAAGCTTTTGAGCAGCCACACCGAAAAGGGAATGGTGATGGTTTGCAGCACCACAATCATGGCCTGGTAGCTCCCGGCCATGCCCAGGCGAGTCATCAAAATAAAGTAAGGGATGATAAAAACGATGGGCGGGGCCATCAGCAGGCTGATGTACCAGTTGAGGATGAAGCGTTTGCCGCGCATGGCAAAGCGAGACAGGGCGTAAGCCGCCGCCAGCGAAAAGGGCAGGCTTAAGAGTGTCGTTCCGGTGCTGACAATGAAGCTGTTGGCCAACTGCCGGGCGTTGTTGCCGGGGTTGAAGAAGGTCACGCCAAAGGACTCAAAGGTGGGGGTGAAGATGATTTTGGGCGGCAGGGTGTAGGTATCGCCCGGCTCGCGGAAGGCCAGCAGGATAAACCACAG
>CAZDMM010001155.1:0-2042 GCA_964505845.1 uncultured Caldilineaceae bacterium | reverse complement strand
CACCACTTTGCCGGCCAGCTCGTGGCCGGTGATAGCCGGGAATTTGGTTAAACCGGGGTAGAGCATGTAGCCGTCTTTATCGGTCTCGTAGAAGTGCAGGTCAGAGCCGCATACACCGCAGGCTTTGACTTCGAGCAGAATTTGGTCGGGCTTGATTTTGGGGTCGGGCCGCTCGGTCACTTCTAGTTTGGGGTAGCGCCAGATGCTGCTGCCGGTGATGGCTTTGCCGGTTTCTTCTTCCCAGTCCGACACGTGATAATCGGGCCGGGGACTCCAGGTGGCGTTTAAGACTAAACCTTTCATTGTTGAACCTCCTATGGTCAAAGTAATTTTAATTTGTGACGGGTTATGCACACGTGTGCATAACCTCAGTATAACACATATCTGCCCCCACGTCAATAATGACAGCGACCAAGTTGGGATCCGGTTGGCCTTGTTGCTAACCGAAGGGCAGGCTGACCGGTTGGGCTAAGTGGAAGGATTGGGTAGCGGCCAGGCCGATTTCCAGGGCGGCGCGCGCATCGGCCCCCCCCACCGCCGGGGGTTGATCGGCGCGAACTCGCTCTACAAAATCAACGATTTGAGCCAGGTAAGCCTCGCCAAAACGCTCGTGCAGATACGGAACCATATCGTGGCTGATGCCTTTTTTGGTCAGCAGCAGCATGGGGGTTTGCCGGTAATAACCAATCTGGACGCCCCCTTCGTCGCCCAGCACCTCGGTGCGGATGTCGTAACCGTACAGGGCGTTGCGGCTTACTTCAACATTGCCCAGCCCACCGCCCCGGAACAACATGTTGACCACCGCATTATCAATATCACCCACCGTATTCAACTGTGGAAAGGCCAGGACGCCGCCTTCGGTATAGACCCGCTGCACTTCATCGGCCATGAGCCAGCGAGCCAGGTCAAAATCGTGGATGGCCATATCCAGGATCAAGCCGCCGCTGACGCTGGGTCGGGCGTATTCCAGGTCGGGGCAAAAGGGGTCACGCCCAATAGATTTGAAGGTGACTGGCTTGCCAATCGCGCCGGCCTCGATCTGCTTTTTGGCGGCTACATAGCCGGCGTCAAAGCGGCGCATAAAACCGGCCTGGAAC
Source organism: uncultured Caldilineaceae bacterium (assembly GCA_964505845.1). Taxonomy (GTDB): domain Bacteria; phylum Chloroflexota; class Anaerolineae; order 4572-78; family J111; genus DSQQ01. The sequence goes on along the minus strand of CAZDMM010001155.1, from coordinate 945 downwards.
ATCACCTTATTTTTGGCAATGGCGGCCAACATGGCATCGGTATCGGCCAGGGTTAAGGCGATGGGTTTTTCGCAAAAGATGGCCTTGCCGGTCTCGGCGGCCGCCGTCACCACCTCGCGGTGGGTGCTGGTGGAGGAGATGACGAACACCGCTTCGATTTCCGGGTTGTCCAAAAGTTCCCGGTAATCGCCCGACCAGGCCGCCACGCCCAATTCTTGAGCCAGCGATTGCGCTCGCTCGGCCACTACGTCGGCCAGGGCCACCACTTTGGCCTGGGGGATGCGCCGGGCCAGGTGGGTGGTGTAAACCTGGCCCATCCGGCCCAGCCCAATAACGCCGACAGGTAGTGCTGCATTCATAACAGTTTTCCTCTACCAATGACCGCCGACCGCTGACCGCAGGATTGGCGGTCTACCGTCGGCTGCCTGCCCTGAGCCTGCCGAATGGGTCGGCGGTCATTCTACTCATAAATGTCTCCATTGGGTTTTATGGCTCCACACAGGTGGGCATAGGTCGGGAATCGCTAGACCTCGCGGGCGCCTGTAATCAAATCGGCAATATCCTTTTGGGATAATTCACCTCTTTGATACGTGCCGACTTTGTGTCCATGCCGAATAATGGTGTAGCTGTCTGCCACCTGGTAAATATGGTACACATTGTGGGTGATAAAGATGACGGGCAGCCCGGTGGCTTTGGCATTTTCAATATAGGTCAACACCTTATCTGTTTCCGCAACCGATAAGGCCGACGTTGGCTCGTCAAGAATAAGCAGCTTTGCCCCAAAGTGAATGGCTCGACCGATAGCAATCGACTGCCGCTCCCCTCCGGAGAGCTTGCCGACTTTTTCTTCGGCTGAACGAATCTTGATGCCAATTTCAGACAAGGATCTCCGACACTGCTCACGCATCTCTTCCCGGTGCAACCATTTGACCGTGCCAAGATTGG
>CAZDMM010001154.1:0-2046 GCA_964505845.1 uncultured Caldilineaceae bacterium | reverse complement strand
CACCGATACACACGGATTCCTGTCACAGACTTTGATAACAAAGCGCGGGTGCCCGAGATTCGCCGTGAGCAAAGTAAAATCTGTCCGTCAAACAGGGGGGAGGGAGAGAAAAAAATTCCTTAATGGATTAGGAGTAGCAAGATCGTATTTGTGATAAAGCTTTACGGCGCTTCTTTGATGACCAAATTATCAAAATCTACCGTCAGGGTTTGATTCACCGGTACAGCAATCCCTAATTTAATCTGGCCGCTCTCCTGTAAAGTAATATCCGTTTCCTCAGATAGCTTTTGCCCATTGGCATAAATAGCAAAAATTGAACCCTTGACCAGAACAGCCAGGGTATTGGTAACGCCTGGATTAAGATTGATGGCAGGGCTGCTCGTCGCGGCTTGAATTGATGGAGATTTCCACTGTCCATTTTGCCACAAGTCTACCTGATAAGTTTGATTATTAGAAAATGTAACCTGATAACTATACATTCGGTTTTGACTCTGGCGGAATGTAATCCCCACTCTGGCCTGACCTGCCGGGGCCGAAGTTTCAACCAGCGTAACCTCTACCTGGAGCCAGAAATCTGTGCTGTGGAATCCGGGTACTTCGAACATAGAGAACGATGGTGTCCCCTGAGGCTCAAATAATCTTCTGTATTTACCGTTGATCAATTGCGCTTCATGCAAGCCGTAATGATCATTGTCTTCCCCGGTCCACCAACCGTTTATATTGGTGCTAAAATCATCCTGAAATAAGACGGCAGCCTGAGCAATGGCGGTGGCGCGGGCTACTTCGGTGGCTGCAGGGGCAGACCTGGCGGTAGCCGCCGCGATAGCCGCAGCAGTAGTGGTTGCTTCGATTTCGGGTCTGGTTTTGTCAAGTGGAATCTCCTCGATTTTTAGATTATCAAAATCAACCGTTACCACCTGTTGGATTTGCGTCAGTTGAGCGCCAAACCGTATTGCACCCGGCTGGTTCAACTCTAAATCGGTGACAGTGGCCAGAAGCTGGTTATTGGCGTAGATGGTAAATTGCGAGCCTGCCGCCATAAGCTCAAAGGTGTTAGAAAGGCCTGGCTCTAATTTTAAATTGTCGTTACCAGAGGCTTGGTGAAGGAGACGCCATTGGTTATCTTTCCAAAGCCCCAGCCCGTAGGTGTTATCAAGGTTAAACCAAAGTAAGTAATAATCTCCGCGTTCATTGCGGCGGAACTCTATGATGAGGTGAGTGTCTTTTGTTCTATCGGAGGCTTCATTAAGCGTTGCCTCCAGGCTCAATCGAAAATCTCTAATGGTAAGATTGGGCACAAAAGAGATGACAGAATAACTCGGCTTCTTAGATTTGCCTATATAACGGTACTGGCCGTTCAGAAATTGGATTGAATAATCTCCCCACTCTTGCTCCCCCCGACCTTCAAACCAGCCGATGGTATTTGAACTGAAATCATCCTCAAATACCACCACCGCGTTGGCAATAGCAGCCTTTAGAACTCCTATATCTTCGGTCACAAGGGTGGGGGTCGCGGCAGGGGCCAGTGGAGTCGAATTTTCACTGGTTTCTTTAAGAGTAAGTTGGTCTGGTGTAGCTACGGTTGTGGCGGTGGGTGGGAGAGGAGTTGAGGTGAAGCTGGGCGTGGCTGTTTCCGTGCTCTTGGCTGAGTCGTTGTTGGTGTTTGAGGACGGTAGCGTTGGGGAGCCAGCCGTAGTAACAGGGGCAAATTCAGCCGCCTGTTCAACAGGGGCGGTAGCCGCTGCCGGCCATAATTTAGGTAAAATAACGAAAGCGGCGCTGCTCAAAAGCAGGCAGAGTGCAGCAGCGCCGCCCAAGAGAATAAAAGGGAGCGTCTGCCGGGAACGGGGCGCCCTGGTTGGTTGTGAGCTAACAGTTGTGGCAGGAATGGGGGAGAGGCCGGGCAAAGTAGCCGACGGCGGGTCAGGCTCTTCAGTGGTATATGGATAGTATTGGGTATACTTATCCGGATTTTGCTCTTTGGCCCAGTTGAGCAGGAGGTGAAGCTTAGATTTCTCATAAGCATAGACCAGCAGTTTGTTCACC
>CAZDMM010001153.1:0-2048 GCA_964505845.1 uncultured Caldilineaceae bacterium | reverse complement strand
AAAGATTGTGTAAAGAGTTGAGGTGAAGGGTAACAGCTCTGTCAGCTACCTGCCGGCAAACTGCGGCATATGTGTCATCTTTATGGTTGACCTCTGTCATCAAACAAAAAGACGCTCAATACTTTTCAAAAAGCTTGCTCTTCTGCCCTGGTGGAATTACAATTAAATGTGGTAAGGTCTTATTTATCCACTATCGGGGCCATCAATGGAGATGTAGCATGTTCCGCTCGTTGCGCGCCCAACTCAGGGTAATTTTCCTGGGCTTTTTGCTTCTAGTTGGTAGCTCTGTTGCGGCCACTTTCCTGGCTATTCATACTCAGGCCGACGACGCCATGCTCATCAACCTGGCCGGCCGCCAGCGGATGTTGGCCCAAAAGATGACCTGGCTGGCCCTCACCCAACCCGAAAATCCCGACCTGACCACCTCGATCCAGAGTTTCGACCAAACCCTCCGCGCCCTTCGTGACGGCGGCTCAACCCTTGACCCCACCGGACAGGCCGTGACCCTGCCCCCCGCGCCCAATCTGGCCCTTCGTGCTCAATTGGATGAAGTTATCCGGACATGGACCGCCTATCGCGCCCAGCTTGAGGGCTTTGATACCCCCTCTGCAAACGAATCGGCTCCTGCCGAAACCGGGCAGGCCCTTCGATCCTCCTTCCAGACCGAGTCATCTCGCCTTCTGACCCAACTTGATTCGCTCGTAAGCGGCTTCGCAGTGCGGGCCGAGGCCAAGCTCCAAAGCCTACAACTCATTCAAGCTGTCTTCTTTGGGGTGGCTCTGCTACTGCTGGCCTGGGGCTACCTGCTTACCCGGCGGCGAATATTGTCCCCGCTGGCGGCTTTGCGATTAGCCACGCAGCGCATGGCCGAGGGATACCTGGCCGAGCCGGCGCCGGTCGCAGCGGATGATGAGTTAGGCGACTTGGGACGGGCCTTCGAGGCAATGCGAACTGAAGTGGCCGCAACGCGCGGTCAGTTAGAATCCCAAATGGCCCGGCGCACCCATGAGTTGACCACAGCCTTTGAGTTCAGCCAGGAAATTGTCAGCCAGCTTGACCTGGATCACCTTCTGCGCTCCGTCACCGACCGTACTCGGGCCCTCACCGGAGGCGAAGCCGCCTCGCTGTGCCTGCTCAACGAAGATGGGACAACCTTGACTCTGGTCTCCAGAAGCGGTGATGGCATTCACCTGGCAGAATTGCGGCAGCCGATCAAACCTGGTCTGGTCGAACAGGTGGTGGCCGCTGGTCGCAGTGTCGCTGCTGAGGTCGCCTGTTTCAACTGTGGTTTTCTGAAGGCGCATGCGTCGGGCCAATGTATCGCCGCGCCGCTTCGCGCCGGTGAGGACAGGCTCGGCGCCCTGTGTGTGATTCGACCGGCGCAGGAACGGTTTGACCCGGATGAAGTCCGCACTCTCACCCTACTGGCTAACTCAGCCACCATCGCTATTATCAATGCGCGTCTGGTTGAAGCCGGGCGGCTTCGCGCTGAACAGGCAGCAGCCCTGGCCGAGCGCGAACGCTTGGCTGCCGAATTGCACGATCACCTGGCCCAAACTTTGAGTTTTCTCAACCTTAAGACCGACCGAGTCATCGAGCTGCTCACCGTCGCTGATAGCACCACGTCTAAAACCGAACTCCACCGCATGAAAGCCGCCATCGGCCAAATCTATGGGCAGGTCCGCGCCGCCCTGGTTGGCCTGCGGGAGCCCATCCTTGCTGCCGACCCTTCGCTAAACTCAGGGCAAGCTCTGGCCGAAAAATTGGCGGCTTGCCTGACGGACTTTCAGGATAATTCCGGCCTTCCGGCCGATCTGATCATCGCCGACCCGACGACCCTGGCTTTACCGCCTGTAGTCCAAAAACAAGTGCTGCACATCGTCCGGGAGGCCCTGGCCAACATCCGCCGCCATGCCCAGGCGAAGCGCGCGTGGGTCTGTGTCGAGCAGTTAGATGGAGAGGCCCGCTTTACCATAGAAGATGACGGCTGTGGTTTTGATCCGGCCAATGTTGAGGGCGACAACCATCTTGGTTTGATGATCATGCGG
>CAZDMM010001152.1:0-2052 GCA_964505845.1 uncultured Caldilineaceae bacterium | reverse complement strand
ATTGCGGTGCTGGTTACGCTGGCCCTGTCGCATCGCATCGTCCGCCCCATTGAACGGCTGACCGCCGCCGCCAGGCAGATGGAGCAGGGCGATCTGACGGGGCGGGTCAGCGTCAGGTCAGGCGACGAGATTGGCCAGCTGTCCGCCGCCTTCAACGCCATGGCTGACGGCCTGACCCGGCTGGAGCAGTTGCGCCGGAAGATGGTTGGCGACGTAGCGCACGAACTGCGGACACCATTGACCAACATCCGGGGCTACCTGGAAGCGGCGCGGGATGGGCTGGTCAGGCCCGATGCGGCCCTGGTGAATAACCTGTACGAAGAGGTGATGTTGCTTAACCGGCTCGTAGATGACTTGCAAGAACTGGCCCTGGCCGAGGCCGGGCAACTGCACCTGGAGTGCCGCCCGGTGGATGTAGGCGAGGTGACCCGTATGGCCATTGAGGCGATTCGGCCCCAGGCTGAGGCGCGCGGCTTAGAACTGTCGCTTGATCTACCGTCTGATCTGCCGCCGGTCGTGGCTGACCCACACCGAATAGGCCAGGTGTTGCGCAACTTGTTAAACAATGCCTTAGAGTTCACGCCGCGAGGGGGGCAGATCACCCTGACGGCCCGGCTGGATGGGACGTGGGTCTGCCTGGAGGTGGGCGACAGCGGGCCAGGTATTACCTCGGAGCAGTTGCCGTTTGTCTTCGAGCGCTTCTACCGGGCCGACCCATCCCGGGCGCGAGCCACCGGGGGAGCCGGTTTGGGCCTGGCGATTGTTAAACAACTGGTCGAAGCGCACGGTGGGCGTGTTTGGGTTAAAAGCACGCCGGGGACCGGCGCCTGGTTCGGTTTTACCTTGCCGGTAGCCTGAGCATCACCCTAACTTCTTATCGTTACGGTTCTGGCCGTGATTGCCAGTTGGTTCCTGGCCCAAAAGGCCGCCCAGACCAGTGTGCGCGAGAGTTTGGCTTACGTCTAAGGGGTGCCATTCGACATTTGACAGATTGTTCATTGCTGGCAATCGTGCAGTTCAGCTCACTTACAATTCTGTGACAAAATCAAGGATATTTACGTGCCTGAGTTCGGGGGTGGGCCGCAGCCCGTATGGACTTCACGGCCCCATATCACGCAGTACTTGACGCCCTGCCTATCCTTATGGAGGTAACATATAATGACCGAGAGCACACCCGTGATTAACTACAAGCAAAGCCTCTTGTTGGTTGCAAGTAGCAGCGTTCTCCTGGCTGTCCTTGGAACCCTCGGTGTGCTCTTTTGGGTAGGCTGGCTCACCCCACCACCTGCCAACCAACAAGCCATGGTTCACGATATGGGTCCCCAGGTAATGCCCTTTGATTTGAGCCAAACCAGCCACATTTTCGAGATGACGGAAAGTGGCGGTATCCAGCAGGTCATTGCCAAAAACCCAGGTGACAACGCGCAGATTACCCTCATCCAACAACATCTCCAACACGAAGCCATGCGATTTAGCGCCGGCGACTTTTCCGATCCAACCTCACTGCACGGCGGTGATATGCCGGGTGTAAAGGAGCTTGCAAGAGGCGCAGCACAGCTAAAGATAGAATACATCGCCCTGCCCAATGGGGCACAGATCACTTTCACCACCCAGGATTTACAGCTTATCACGGCCATACATCGCTGGTTTGGAGCACAACTGTCGGATCACGGATCAGATGCCACCTATCGCTAGAACGCGTGGAAATGTGGACGGCGGTGTTCTGAAGCGCCTCTGCCTTCATAGCAAGTTGCCGCCCACCCACTCCATGGAGGCGATTGCCTTTCGCACCCGAAAACGAGGTAATTATACCAGCCGGGCGATCTCTCATCGAAGCAAGTGAATGCCTGCCCCAACGGCGAATGAACTCGAGACCGTTGGGTGGGTATGAAGCTTGGTTGTGTCCAGGCGCTCGTGACTTAATAGGCTGGCTACCTGGCCCGGGGGACACCGGCGTCAACCAGGTTCTTACGCCAGCTTAATCCCCGTTCGTCCGCAAAATCGTACCGGATCGGCAACTGGTCATTTACCGCCTTTGAAAACATGGGGCGT
>CAZDMM010001151.1:0-2055 GCA_964505845.1 uncultured Caldilineaceae bacterium | reverse complement strand
CATAGTCAGGATGAAGTGGAAGATAAAAAGGCATTACCTCCAGGTAAATTAGGTATATCGAAAGTGGAAAAGCTTTAGCGTATTGGTCCGGACTTTGATGTGGTGGTACGCCAAAAAAACAAGAGGAAGTAAAATTTTAAATTGACAAACTTTTGGAATGAAGATTGCAAATGTTGCCACTCATAGAGCCAGCTACCAACCGTTTTCTAAGAAATTGTCTTTTAAGTCATAATTAGCACAAGGGCGTGCTCCCTGGGAGTAAGGTCGAAGCCGAGTTCAGCGGCTTGCACTGAGGATGGGCTAGTTCCCACTGCTGAACTGGATGGCTTAAGCTGACCGTCTATCAACTTGAGCCTATCTCCCCTCTAATCTAACCAAACGTAAGGAAATCCACCTTTGACTGAACAACTGATAACCACCTCCGTCCCCCCTGCGACGCGCCGCTTGATGTGGCAGGTGGGGGTGGCGACGCTGTGCCGCCTGTTTATTAATACCTCTCGTCGCTTTCCCTACCCCTTTGCGCCGGCCATGAGCCGGGGCTTGGGCGTGCCGCTGGAGGCCATTACCTCGCTCATCGCCGTCAACCAGGCCACCGGCATCATCAGCCCACTCTTTGGCCCACTCAGCGACCGGCTGGGCTACCGGGTGATGATGCTCTTGGGGCTGGGCATGATGACAGTGGGCATGATTTCGGTCGGCTTTCTGCCCTTTTATGGCGTGGTCATGCTGGCCCTGTTCCTGGCCGGGCTGGGCAAAAGCATCTTTGACCCCACCCTGCAAGCCTACCTGGGCCAGCGGGTTCCGTACCAGCGGCGGGGGCTGGTGATTGGGGTGGTGGAGTTTGGCTGGGCCGGGGCGTCGCTGCTGGGCGTGCCGCTGGTGGGAGTGTTGATTGACCGGCTGGGTTGGCAGTCGCCGTTTTGGGTGTTGGGAGGATTGGGCTTGTTCTGCCTGGCCGCTTTGGCCGTACTCATCCCGGCAGAAGATGGCCAGCCCCTGGCGGCGCAGCACCGGGTAGGCTTTCAAACCGCCTGGCGGCAGGTGTCGGGCAGTCACGCGGCGCTGGGCGCATTGGGCTTTAGTTTTCTGGCGGCTCTGGCCAATGACAATTTGTTCATCATTTATGGAGTCTGGTTGGAGCAAAGCTTTGCCCTGGGCGTGGTGGCCCTGGGCCTGGCGACCACCGTCATCGGCCTGGCCGAGTTGATCGGCGAAGGGTTGACCGCCTCCATCGCTGATAAAATTGGGCTAAAACGGGCCATCTTTGGCGGCCTGTTTGTGTCGGCGCTCAGCTATATGGCCCTGCCGCTGATAGCGCAAACTCTGCCCCTGGCCCTGGCCGGTCTCTTTCTCATTTTTCTAACTTTTGAATTTTCGGTAGTTACCGCTATCTCCCTGTTTACGGAAATTCTGCCCGAAGCGCGGGCCACCATGATGTCGGCGGCGATAGCGGCCATGAGCCTGGGCCGGGTGGCCGCCGCCATGCTCGGCCCCCTTATCTGGGCCGGCGGGGGCTTGCTGACGACGGGGCTGGTGTCGGGTGTAGTCACACTTTTGGCGCTGGCCTGCGTGGTGTGGGGGTTGCGGGGTTGGCGCAGATAATACCCGGCTCAACCGTCAAAAGGCCAATATTTTAACGCAAAGTCACCGAGACGCCAAGAAAAAATTCTGTGCGACTTTGCCCCCTGGCGTCTTTGCGTTTAATTTTTTAGGGGAGAGTCATGCTTAAATTTTACCAAAAGGTACTGGTCAAGCTTGCCCTAAAGTCTCTATGACCGGAGCGATTAAAGTGGTATAATTTCCCCAAATGGTTATTATTCAATTAGTGAAAATGTGGAGAAATGATGCTACAACCAGCAAACCTTACCCCCCAAGACCTGGACAAAGATTTGGCGGCAGTCATTCCGGGTAAAGACCCGGAATTGTCTGTAACCATCAAGCGTATCCCTGTCTCTGAGATAGACCTTAGCAGTAAAATCATTCCCGTGGGGGAGCCGACCATGACCGGCAAAGAGTTGGAGTACCTCCACGATTGCGTGGACTCCCACTGGAGTT
>CAZDMM010001150.1:0-2067 GCA_964505845.1 uncultured Caldilineaceae bacterium | reverse complement strand
GTATTATCTGTAGTGGCATCCTCAATGTAAGCCCGCGCAATTAAGCCACCTGTGCTGTGAGTCAAGATATCAACCTGGCTATAGTCCACATAAGCGTGTAGGGGTGATTGCGTCAAAATGTTGTTAATGGTTTGGGCTAAAGTCTGGGTACCCGCTTGCTGTAAGGCAATTCGATAATCATAGGGGTAGGGTATCAAGGAATCATTAAGTTCATATCCGGTTTGCTGTAAGGCTTCCATTAAGTTGTCATAGGTACGGTCAATAGGTTCAAGTTTACCCCCATTGGCTTGGCTGGCCGGTGGATAAGTGCCCAGATAGCCGGGCAAAAAGATCAATGGGTTGATTTTAGCTTGCGGAATTTGAACCACCTGATTATCCGTATGCGGCCCCCAGGTGGCCGTAAATTCCACCGCTGTGGCTGGAGATGGCTGTACCCAAAGAGACCACTGTAGCACTTTTGTTTCCCCGGCGGAAAGGAATAAATTAAAAGGACCGGTTTTGGTACACTGGGCGCTGTAACTTTGACGGGAATAGGGGCTTGTCTGTGAGTCGCTTTCCGCACAGACTACTTCAACCTCATTTTGATTGACATTGGGTTGGGTGGCGTAGACATTAAAACGCGGCTCATTGCTGGATGGGCTATCTTTGGCGATGTTAAGATAAAGCGAGTTGTACAAACAATCCGCTCCCCCCGCCGGGCAATTGAGCGTCACCCTCACCGTGAGGGGATTGGGAGTGGGCCAGCTGTCGTCGTTGAGGCTGAGGATGTCGGTGACGAGGTTGCCTTGAGGGTCGAGAACATCAAGAGTGAGGAGAGGGGGGAATGGGGCGGCGACAATCCGGCGCACCTGGGTGGCGCTGCTAAGGGTATACAAATTACCCGTTTGGTCACTCCAGGGGCTGTTGGCGGCGCTGTACCAAACCAGGGCCGGGTCCACCGGGGTAGCCCCGGCCAGCCGCCCCACCAATCCTCCCTCCGGCGAGGCCCGGTCGCCCCAGGCTGCGCCAATGAGTTTGCCCAGGGCGCTGCCGGGAGTCAAGGAACTTCCGCCATTGGGGGTAGAGTAGGGCTGCATCGCTAACCCATTGGCAAAGGTGGTCAGGGTATTGGTAGAAACTTGGACGGCGGCTAACCACTCCCCGGTCAGGGCCGTGTTGGTGATTACCTGGAAAGAGAGACCGGCGTCGCTGCTGCGGTAAAGGTGAGCCACTTGACCATTGCTATCAAACCGGCCAAAGGCGTAAACCGCGCCGCCTGTCCCGACCGTATCCGGCGCATAGGCGGCCAGGTATTTGCTGCGCCCCCCTATTTCGGCCAGGTCGGCCGGCCCAAAATCAACGGATTTTATCAAGGTGAGGTTGGTATCAAACGTTTCATAATAGAGCCTTCCCTCCCGATAGGTCGTCAGGTAAAGCCTGCTGGGGTCGTTTCGATTGAGATCCAGGGATAAATACCGGGTTTCTTCATACAGATGAGAGAAAACGACCGAGATGTCATCGGCGTAGGAGGTATTCCAGGGATAGGTAGGTTTATACAAACGAACTTGATGGCTGCCTAGGCCCAGGTTCACCGGAATTTGACCGAATTTCCAAGCCGGCGGTTCTTGAACTGTTCCTGCTGCGATTTGGGCATTCTCATTAATCCTGAGACTGCCCGTACCCCCACTCTGTAGCTGCTGATACCAGCCGGTAGCCGTATAAACCGCGGCTAAAAGTACTTCAAAGTTAAGATAGGCGTAGGTATTATCAAGGTAGCCATTATAGGTATACAAAGCATAACTGCCGTTGTGAGCGTTAGTAGAAAGGCCAAAAACATTATCAGGATGGTTATTTGGGGAAGCCCATCCATTGACATGCCCTGCTTCAAAATCGCCATTGGGGATGAGGTTGCCAGGGCCAACCACCATACTCCAGCTCCAGGATTGGCCCAAATCACTACTTTTCAATAACCAACTCCGATACTTATTATTGCTGTTCAACCACTCGGCCAGCGCGTAGACCAGGCCGGTCTCGCTAGTTCTTAGTCAATAGACTTTTGACGAGGTGACATAAAGATAATAAACTAAC
>CAZDMM010001149.1:0-2067 GCA_964505845.1 uncultured Caldilineaceae bacterium | reverse complement strand
TCCAAAAAGCTGTCGTGCTTTTCGGCGGTCAGGCCGGTGAGGGGATAAAAAACGTGGGCGTAGTGGGTGGCCCCTTTGGCAATGGCCCAATCCTTCATGGCGGTGGCCACCGCGTCGGCCACGGAAACGTCAAGCTTCTCACCGTTCTCAATGGTTTTCTTTAACGATTTAAAAACGGCTTTGGGCAGCCGCTCTTTCATCACCGCCATACTGAACACGTTTGAGCCAAACAGTTCCCCGGTCGAGGTTTCGGCAAAGTTTAAAGCTGCGCCGTTCGGCTTGTAGTTGGTTACGGCCGCGATGGCCTGTAACCGGGTTAAATTACCACTCATTAAAAATCTCCTGAAATATATAAAATTTTAATCTTTATCTTCTGGCGGCCGGCTGCCGGGCGTCTATATCATCCGGGTACATCAAAGCTTCGCGCCCCCGCTCGCCGGTGCGGATGCGGATAACATCCTCCACCGGGTAGACAAAGATGAGGCCATCGCCCTGCTGCCCGGTGCGGGCTGCTTTGCTAATGGTTTCAATGGTTTTCTCAACGTTGTGGTCGCTCAAGACAATATTAAGTTGGTAGCGGGGCAGCATGTCCACCTTGTAGGTGCTGGTACGCCAGGCCAGGGTAATGCCTCCCTGCCGGCCATGTCCGTGTACTTCAAACACATTCATGCCTACAATGCCGATGTCGTACAGGGCCTTTTTAACATCTTCCAGTTTCTCTTCTCGAATAAAGGCTTCAATTTTTTTGGTCATGGCTTATCTCCCTCATTTGCCGCTGGAATAAATGGTGCGCAGGTTGGGGTGCGCCCCTTCCCAGTAACCTTTGGCCCCCATTTCGGGGATGTCCAGGCCGATGACTTCGGCGGAAGGTTCGCTGCGCAGCAGGCCCAGCTTATTGAGCGCCGCAAAGAAAACATACGAAGGCACAAAGGCAAAGGTAAACACCGCCGCCGCTTCCAGCAGTTGCGCCGCGAGTTGAGCAAATCCACCGCCGTACAGTAAACCCGTCACCGCCTGATCCATGCCGTTCCAGGCGGCGGTATCGGGGTTGCCGCTGGCAAAAATGCCGACAGCGATCACCCCCCACATCCCGTTAAACAGGTGAACCGGCGCCGCTCCGACCGGGTCATCAATCTTGGCGTTTTCCAGCCCAAAGGCGGCCCAACACACAATCACCCCGGCCACCAGGCCGATGACCACGGCCGCCCACGGCTCGACAAAGGCGCAGGGGGCTGTCACCGCTACCAAACCGGCCAGGATGCCGTTGACCGACATCGAGGGATCGGGCTTTTTGCCGGGGCCAAACAGCCACATGTAAATCATGGTGCTCATGCCCCCGGCCGCCCCGGCCAGTAGGGTGTTGATGGCCGCCAGCGAGACCAGGTTGATGAAAGCTCCCTGGATGCCCAGGGCAGAGCCGGGATTGAAGCCAAACCAGCCAAAAAACAGGATGATGGTTCCCAACACGCCCATCGGGATGTTGTGTCCCGGAATGGCGTTGGATTTGCCGTCTTCGGTAAAGCGCCCCAGGCGCGGCCCCAGCACCATAGCCACAGCCAAACCAACCGCCCCGCCGGTCATATGGACGACGCCGGAGCCGGCAAAATCGGTGGCCCCGTTGCCCAGGCCCAGAGTGCGGCCCAGGTTAGCCAGCCAGCCGCCGCCCCACACCCAGTTGCCGATGATGGGATAGATGAACATGCTCACCCAAAAGCCCATCAGCACAAAGCCAAAAAACTTAAGCCGTTCTGCCCCGGAGCCGGTGGGGATGGTGGCCGCCGTATCCATGAAAACCATCTGGAATAGGAAGAAAGCAAAGATGCCGGCCGCGCTGAGTTGAATGCCTTGCAAAAAGAAACCCGACAGGCCCAGGATACCCCACTGCTCGCCTAGGCGCAGGCCGGTGGTCAGGCTGTCACCCCAGGCCCCCAGCGTAACGGGCGAGAAGGCCCAGGTAGCCGAAGCCTGGCCGGCGCTGATGGCGGTGGCAGGATAGGTGTAATTGACCGCCCCAAATTGAAAGGCAAAGCCACAAATCCAGTAGCCGATGGCCCCGATACAAAAGAC
>CAZDMM010001148.1:0-2072 GCA_964505845.1 uncultured Caldilineaceae bacterium | reverse complement strand
GGCCGGGTCATTGGTCCACATATGGGCGTGAGAGTCAATAATTCGCATAAACTCTTTGTAATTGTAATCTGACATCAGACCACAGTAACCTAAAAAAGATTTCCCAGGTCAGATTACTGCCAGCCCTCCCAGGGATGCGGCCGGCCGCCGTTGGTAAAGGCTAAAACGACGACAATTTCATCAGCCTTCGGAGAGCCGGGAACCGTGATCTCCATACTGTCAAAATGAGTGGCCAAGCCGGCATTATCACGGTACGACAGCGGCACATCAATGGATACTCCGGCAGCCGCTATTTTTTTAGTTGATGGAATCCCCGCCTTGCCGCCGCCAATCACCTCTCGCACCGACTTCCCAAATTCTTTGTGAATCAGGATGGCCGCCTGCTCCAACTCGCCCCCCACCCCTACAAGGCAAGCTTTACCGTAGCTTTCAACATTAGCGCCGCCGCCCAGCACGGCTACAGCCTCTTTGGCCAGAATTTCGCCCAAGTCATAGCCCATCCCGGCAAATTGGGCCAGGTTTTCGGCGGATTTGTCACCCAACGCCGGGTTTGTAATTACAGCGGCTGAGGCCACCCGGCGCACCGCTTTATCCGCTTTGCGCCCACCTTCTATAATTACGTCTTCCACTACGGTAATAATTCTCCGTATCTCCATCAGTAAAACCTCCTTATCACATAATGATTTTCTGGACAGATGTCAGACCAGCGTATCTCACAATCTGGTTCCCAAACTCAGTTTGGGAACCAGATTGTGGCAATTTACATTCAACTCTGGTGCTATCACCCAGACCCAACTAACGACAAGAAATCGGGCGATGCTTTGCCTTCAGCATAAATTCGGGCAGCGGCAGCCAACAAGGGGCCGCCGGAGGTATGATCGGCCATAATCTCGCGGGCGGCCTGCGCGTCGTGGGAACGGATGGCCCGGTAAATTTCACGATGCAGCACCATTGAATCCTCCGCCCCTCCGGCTTCTTTATAGGTCGTCTCCATCCACACCCGCAGCACCTGTTGAAAGATATTAAGCACGTAGGAAAGCATGGTGTTATGCGCCGCTTGGGCAATGGCCATATGAAACTGCATGTCAAGCTCAACATAGCTTTCCATATCCGTCTGGCTGGCTTCCATTTGATCCAGGAGATGGCCGATCGAGGCAATTTCTTCCTCGGTGGCTCGCTCTGCCGCCCAGCCGGCCAACGCCACCTCGATGACGCTGCGGGCTTCGATGACCTGTTGCACATTGCTCTGGCTCAAAAACAGCCCCCAAGCCAGCGGCTTGGTGAGGATCGAGGTATCGCCATAGCCCACATAGGTCCCTAACCCCCGCCTGACCTCCAGGACGCCAAGTGCACAGAGGGTCTTGATGGCCTCGCGCAGCGAGGAGCGGCCAACAGACAGCCTGGCCATAAGCTCTCGTTCAGGGAGGAGTTGGTCGCCAGGTTTGTACCCTTCATCCACAATCAGGCCAATCAATCGTTCCACAATCTCGTCAACAACTGTCATTCGGTTGATTGGGTTGAGATGCTGTGACTTTTCGTTTACCTCATTCATTGTTAATCAATCTTCTGGTCTGACGTCTTAGCTCATATATTATTACTTCTTACCATTTTTGTCAAGTTAAGCGGAACTTGCCCCGCAGTCGAATATCCTGCGCCGAGCTGCCCAGCAACACCTCAAACTCGCCGGCCTCCGCCACCCACGCCTGCTGCGCGTCATCCCAGTAGGCCAGGGCCTGCCGGTCGAGCGTCAACGTCACCGTCTTGGTCTCGCCGGGGGCTAAGGCCACCCTGGCAAACCCTTTTAGCTCCTTTGGGGGGCGGGTCAGCCGGGCCGAGACGTCATGCACGTACAATTGGACCACCTCTTGCCCCGGCCGCGGGCCGGTGTTGGTCACGTTCACGCTGACGGTCAGCTTTTCATCCGGCGTGATGGCCTCCGCGCTGAGGCGCAGGTTGGCGTAAGCGAAGCTGGTATAGGAGAGGCCAAAGCCAAAGGGGAAGAGCGGCTCGACCCGCTTCTTGTCGTAATAACGGTAGCCTACAAAAATGCACTCACCGTAACGCACCCGGCC
>CAZDMM010001147.1:0-2075 GCA_964505845.1 uncultured Caldilineaceae bacterium | reverse complement strand
AGGGTCAGCTTTTCCGGCCCGTGGGCTTCCAGGTACTCACCTTTCAGGCGGAAATATTGGCCCACCTGCTGCTGGCGGAACATATCGGGCTGCAAACCGCCGGAAGGATCGGGGGCGGTCAGGCTGTCGCCGGCCTCAATCTTGAAATCCAGGTTGGGCAGGGGCGGCGGGTTGTCCCCTTCAAATTCCACAATCAAGCTCAGCCACAGGCGCAGCCGGGCAATGTTTACGGCAAAGGGGTCCAGGTCTACCCCGTACAGGTTGTTCTGGATAATTTCCAGCTTGCGCTGATAGGCGGTCAGCGGGTCAAGGCGGCGGGCGGTGAAGAGAGCGCCGCGTAGGTCAAGCAGTTCGTGCAGCATGCCTAATAAATACGCGCCGCTGCCACATGCGGGATCACAGATTTTAACGGTTTTGAGGGCTTCCAGCACTCGCTCCGGGTTGCGCAGGTTGGCCGCGTCGCGCTGCTCCACAAAAGCGGCAATGGCCGCTGTGGTTTCGCCGGGGCAGGCGGTTTCCAGGTAGCCCTTGAGCGCCTCCTGGCCCATAAAGGCCACTACCGGCTTGGGGGTGTAGTAGCTGCCGCTCTCGTGCCGCCCGGTCACCAGCTCCTCAAAGATTTTGCCCAGCATCTCCGGGTCAACCGCCACTTCCATATCCAGGGGCGTGCTCTCGGTCACGGTGAAGTTGTAGCGGTAGAGTAGCTCGTCCAGGGCCGGGATCAGGGCTTCGTCGGGTACCAGAATCTTGGGGTCGCGGTCCAGGTCATCCTCCTCAAACAGGCCGCCGTTGAGGTAAGGCGCCCGGCCAATGCGGGTTTGTAGAAAGCCGTCGGGGTTCGCGCCAACAATGTTGACTTCGTTTTGGGTATTGAGGCCGGCAAAGAAGAGCAGCTTCAGCCGGTCGTTGTAAAAGTTGACCGCCTCGCCCGCTCGCCGCTCTCGTCGGTGAGCCTCCCATAAGGCTTGCAGAAAATCGTGTCGCTGCCGGTCGCCCTCGGGAAAGGTCAACCAGCCCTTGCGCTCCAAAAAGGCGATGAACAGCAGCCGGTTGAAGAGCCTTTGAGTAAAAAGGCGGCGGGTCTCAGCTTCCTTAATGGCGGTAATGCCCCGTTCGGTTTGCTCGAAAATGGCACGGTAGGTGCGGAAAAATTCTCGCGTCACCGCCTCGACGTTGAACGCCTCGTCGTGGCGCTGTTGGATGACCAGGGGGGATAGGCCGGCAGTGACCGGCACTTTTAAAGTGCCGGTCACTGCTATTGTGGCAATGTCCAGGAGACTAATGCGCTCGGTGGCGGTGCGCAGCCGCTCAAAAGGGCCAATGGTGATACGTCGAAAGACCCGCCGAACCCCCACCCCCGGCCCCTCCCCCACTTCGGGGGAGGAGAGTTTTTCGTCGTAAGTTGAAGCGCCTGGCGCTTGTCTTTCGTAGCGCACGTTGACAAAATGCCAGTTCGTTTGGTTTTTGTCGGAGAAGATGAAGAGGGCATAAGGATGGCGGTTCAGCAGTTGACCAATGATGGAGCGTTGGGGTGAGAGCAGCAGTTGCTCGTCTTTTAAGCGGGTATAGATGAGGTGAAAGCCATCGTCCTGGCCGGCGGTGGCAAAGAGGGTCGGCGGCTCGGCCCAATATTCGGTCACGCTTTGCGGCCAATCGCGGGTGGAGAGAGGTTCGTTAGCCCGGTTGTAGTTCAGTTCAGCCCAAAACAGTTGCTTTAACGCATCCAGCTTGCGTGTGGGGAGTTGCCCCAGCAAGTGGTACACGGATTGGCGAATGTCATCAGGCATTGATGAGACTCCTGGTTTCCATGTTTATGATGTTATTAAATTATAACCCAAGTTGCTACCCATAGGTGACAGGCACTTCTAAATGCTAACCCGGCCCGATTCATTTTATCATAACTAGCCAGGTGTTACAACCCCCTAAGAACAAAGAGGTCTATCCCGGATTTTGGGAGCTCCTGAAGGTCTTGGCAAAGCAGACCTTTGGGGTCTATTTGAGCGCATCACATTCTGATACAGCGTGTCATGCTCCATGGCACGGCGTGTCATGCTCCATGGCACGGCGTGTCATGC
>CAZDMM010001146.1:0-2082 GCA_964505845.1 uncultured Caldilineaceae bacterium | reverse complement strand
AACGGCGAAGCCGGTGCAAGTCCGGCGCTGTCCCGTAACTGTAAAGTCAGTAGCCGGTAATCAGTTGTCAGAAATTTTCATTCTGACTGCTGACTACTCTGCCTCTGACTAAGCCAGGTCGCCCGCCTTTGTTGGCTCTATACAACCTCGTGGAAGGGAGTAAGAGCATGGCATCGCAGCAAAATTTATCCTCTTGGCTTTTCTCAGAGGATCTTAATTGTATCCCCGACCTTTTTGTGTAGGTCGGGCTTTTCTTTTTGGGGGAGTCGCCATGTTAAAAAATCAAATCCTTAAACAAATGGCCCAACGCCCGCTCGTGCGGTGGGGTCAGGTTGGCTGGATACTGCCGGCGCTGCTCTGGCTGGGCGGGTCAACGGCCTGGGCCAGGCCGGCCCAGATGCACATTATGGAAGGCTTTTTGCCGCCGGCGTGGTGTGCGCTCTGGTTTGCGGTAGCCATTCCCTTTTGGTGGTTAGGTTTCCGCCGCATCAGCCAATTGGTGGCCCAGAAACCGGAAACTCGGCTGCTGCTGGGGCTGGCCGGCGCTTTTGCCTTTGTGCTCAGCGCCCTTAAAATTCCCAGCGTCACCGGCTCCAGCAGCCACCCGACCGGTACCGGCCTGGGGGCCATTTTATTTGGGCCGGCGGTAATGAGCATTTTGGGCGGGATTGTGCTGCTGTTTCAGGCCTTGCTGCTGGCTCACGGCGGGCTGACCACCCTGGGCGCCAATACCGTCAGCATGGCCATTGCCGGGCCGCTGGTGGCCTGGGGTATCTGGCAAGTGCTGCGAGAGCGAGCGCCGCTGTGGCTAACGGTTTTTCTGGCGGCAGCCCTGGCTGATTTAGCCACTTATATTGTCACCTCGGCTCAATTGGCCCTGGCCTATCCCGACCCGCTGGGGGGCATGGCCGCCTCATTCCTTAAATTTGGGGCGATTTTTGCCGTCACTCAAATTCCCCTGGCTATCAGCGAAGGCCTGCTGACGGTCATCATTTTTAATGCCCTGCGCAGCAACGCCGCCACCGAACTGCACACGCTGGGCGTGAAAGCTTAAATGATAGGAGTCCTCTATGACTCAAAATAACTCGTCTCAATCACAAAAAAAATCGGCCAACAGTTGGCTTTTGCTGGCGGTAGTAGTGCTGCTGGCGATTATACCCTTTTTTATGCACCCAACCTCGCAATTTAACGGCGCCGATAACGCCGCCGGCCAGGTGATTACTGAAATTGCCCCCCATACCCGGCCCTGGTTTGAACCGCTTTGGTCTCCGCCCGGCGCCGAAACCCAAAGCCTGCTTTTTGCCTTGCAAGCCGCCCTGGGCGCCGGTTTTTTAGGCTATTTTTTTGGCCTTAAACAGGGTGAAAAACGGGCCAAACGTGAAGCCTGATGCACATCATTGACCAGTATGCCTATGCTAACCGGATTCGGGCGGTTGACCCCGGCCAAAAAGCAGCCCTGACCGGGCTGGCCATCGTCCTGTGCCTGCTGCTGAACCAGCCGCTGGTGAGCCTGCTGGCCCTGGCCTGGATGTGGGGCTTGACGACCTTCTGGGCCGGCTTGCCCGCTCGAACCTTTGGCCGGGTTATCCTGGCCGAGGGATTTTTCCTGGTTCTCTCGGTGAGCGGTATTTTGGTCAGCTTCAGCCTGGCCTCACCTCCGGCGACCGGGTGGGATTGGCAAATTGGGCCAGTGTGGGCCAGCAGCAGCCCGGCGGCGCTGGAATTGGGGCTGAAACTGGTCACCCGCTCCCTGGGGGCGGCCGGGGCCATGAATTTTTTGGCCCTGACCACTCCCCTGGTTGATTTGGTGGATTTGATGCGCCGGCTGCGCTGCCCCCTGCTTCTGATTGACCTGATGACCCTGATCTATCGTTTTATTTTTGTCCTGTTAGAAAGTCTCAACCACATGTATACGGCTCAATCCAGCCGGTTAGGCTATGTCAACTTTCGGCGGGGCATCATCAGCGCCGGGTTGTTGGGCAGCCAGCTTTTTATTGACGCTTACCAGCGCAGCCAGCGTTTACAAATTGCGCTGGACAGCCGGGGCTATGCCGGCGATTTGAAGGTTTTGCCCACTACCTA
>CAZDMM010001145.1:0-2084 GCA_964505845.1 uncultured Caldilineaceae bacterium | reverse complement strand
CAAGAGCGACTCCGACCTCAAGGCTGGTGACTGGAAGGAAGTCACCCAGGAGTTCAAGAAAATCTTCAAAGAAAACACCGGGCGCGATTTCCCCCAGGACCCGCTGGAGCAGATGAGATTGGCCACTGAAGCCGTTTTCAAGAGCTGGAACGGCAAGCGCGCCATTGACTACCGTAATGCGGCCAAAATTGCCCACGACCTGGGGACAGGCGTCAATATCGTAACGATGGTCTTTGGCAACATGGGCAACGACTCGGCCACCGGCGTGGCGATGACCCGCAACGGCTCCACCGGCGAAAAGCACATCGAGGGCGATTACCTCACCAACGCCCAGGGCGAAGATGTGGTAGCCGGCATCCGCCATACCAAGTCGCTGGATGAACTAAAAACCGAGATGCCTGAATCTTATGCCGAATTTGCCGCCATCTGCGAGCGTTTGGAAAAACATTACAGAGAGATGCAAGACGTCGAGTTCACCATCGAGCGGGGCAAGCTGTGGATGCTGCAAACCCGCGACGGCAAACGCACCGCCCAGGCTGCGGTGAAAATCGCGGTGGATATGGCCGAAGAAGGCTTGATCAGCCAGGAGCAGGCCGTTATGCGCGTTACCCCGGAGCAGGTTGACTTTTTCCTGCACCCCCAATTCAGCGCCGCCGCCAAAAAAGCGGCTGCGGCTGCCGGCGACAAGATTGCCGTGGGCCTGAACGTTTCCCCCGGCGCAGCGGTGGGCGTCATCGCCTTTGACGCCGACCTGGCCGAAAAGTGGGCCAAAGAAGACGGCAAAAATGTGATTATGGTCCGGCCCGAAACCAAGCCAGACGACGTGCATGGCATGCTGGCCGCTAAAGGTATTTTGACCAGCCGGGGCGGCCGCACCAGCCACGCCGCCCTGGTGGCGCGCCAATTTGGCAAACCGGCCGTGGTCGGGGTGGCCGCCCTCAATATTGACTTGAGCAAGCGCCAGATGAGCGTGAACGGCAGAATCATCAAAGAAGGCGATTGGATTTCTATTGACGGCACGGTGGGCGATGTCTTTGTGGGCAAGTTGGACACCCTGGTGCCAGACATCAATGACCCCTACCTGATTAAGCTGCTCTCCTGGGCCGACCAGGCCCGCCGCCTGCAAGTGTGGGCCAACGCCGACTACCCGGTTGACGCCGAGCGCGCCCGCCGCTTTGGGGCGCAGGGCATCGGCCTGTGCCGCACCGAGCACATGTTCTTTGAGCAAGAGCGCCTGCCCCACGTGCAAAAACTCATCCTGGCCAAAGATGCAGAGACTCAGGCCGAGGCGCTGGCTACTTTGTTACCCTACCAGCGTGAGGATTTTGCCGGCCTGTTCCGGGCCATGACCGGCCTGCCCGTCATCATCCGCCTGATTGACCCGCCTCTGCACGAATTCTTGCCGGCCCACGATGTGCTGCTGCGCGAAGTGACCGAGCTAAAAATTACCGGCAAAGACCCTAAAGCTTTGGCCGAAAAAGAGGAAATGCTGGCCGCCGTGGAGCGCATGCACGAAGCCAACCCCATGCTGGGCCTGCGCGGGGTGCGCCTGGGCATTCATCTGGCCGAGTTGACCAAAATGCAGGTGCGGGCCATCTTTGAGGCCGCCTGCCAGGTCAAAAAAGAAGGGCTTGACCCCCATCCCGAAGTGATGATCCCGCTAACCAGCCATGTCAACGAACTGAAGGTGCAGCAAACCGCCCTGGAAGACGAAGCCAAGAAGGTGATGGCGGAACAGAGCGTTAGCGTTGATTACAAATTCGGCACCATGATCGAAATCCCGCGGGCCGCCCTGACCGCCGGGCAGATGGCCGAATTTGCCCAGTTCTTCTCCTTTGGCACCAACGACCTGACCCAAACCACTTTTGGCATCTCTCGCGACGACGCCGAAAAAGGCTTCTTGATTGAGTACCTGGAGAAAAAGATTCTGCCGGAAAACCCCTTTGCCAGCATTGACGAGGATGGCGTGGGCCAGTTGATGGACCTGGCCGTTAAGAATGGCCGCAAAACCCGCCCCGACCTGGAAGTGGGCATCTGCGGCGAGCACGGCGGCGACCCGAAGTCGGTCTTCTTCTGCCACAAAA
>CAZDMM010001144.1:0-2089 GCA_964505845.1 uncultured Caldilineaceae bacterium | reverse complement strand
CAGGCCGACCTGTACGGCGCGCTCTACCTTCCCGGCGACGGCCACCTTGAACCGAGCGGCGTGACCCTGGAACTGGCCCGCCGCGCCCGGCAGATGGGCGTAAGCATGCAGACCGGCGTGCGCGTGACCGGCTTCGAGTTGGGGCCGGCGGGAGAAGTGCGGCAGGTTCGCACCGACCACGGCCCGGTCACTACTCAAATTGTGGTCAACGCCGCCGGGATGTGGGGCCGGCAGGTGGGGGCGATGGCCGGGATCAATTTACCCATCACCCCGCTGGTACACCAGCATCTAACCACCAAACCCATCCCCGGCCACGAACTGCCGCCCAATACCCCGGCCCTGCGCGACCCGCACCACCTCTTTTACCTGCGTGAAGAGGTGCGCGGCTTTCTGATCGGCGGCTTTGAGGTGCAGCCGCAAGCCTGGGCAATGGATGGCGTGCCCTGGGATTTTACCCAAAAGCTGCTGCCGCCCGATTGGGCGCTCTTTGACCCGATTATGGAGGGCGCTATCCGGCGCATCCCCCTGTTAGCCAAAGCCGAACTGATGCACCTGGTCAACGGGCCGGAAGGCATCACCCCCGACAGCCGCCCGCTGGTGGGGCCGGTTCCGGGGCGGCCCGGCTTTTTTGTGGCCTGCGGTCTCTCGCACACCGGCTTTGGCGCGGGCGGGGCGCTGGGCGATATGGTGGCCCAATGGATTGTCAACGGCGAGCCGGGCAGCAACGTCAGCGAGTTGAACGTGCGCCGTTTTGGGCCAATTTACGAGGATCGGGCCTACGCCGCCGAGCGCGCCCGCGAGTCGTACAAATATTATTACGAGCTGCGCTATCCCCATGACGAGAACGAGTGGGCGCGAGAGCGCCGCCTTAGCCCGCTGGACGAGCGGCTGCTCAAGCTGGGCGGGGTGTTTGGCGAAAAGAACGGTTGGGAGCGGGTCAACTATTTTGAGCCGGGCCGGGCCGGGCGGCGCATGGGCGCGGAACAGAAAGGCTGGGGTTGGGGCAAGCCGCCCTTTTTTGAGCAGGTGGGCCGGGAGCACCAGGCGGTGCGGGAGCGGGCCGGGCTGTTTGATTTGACCTCGTTTGGCAAAATCGAGGTGAGCGGCCCTGGGGCGCTGGCCTTTTTGCAGCGGTTAACCGACAATAACGTGGATAAGCCGGTCGGCAGCCTGATTTACACCCAACTACTCAACGCCAACGGCGGCATCGAAAGTGATTTGACCGTGACCCGCCTGGGAGATGACCATTTCCGGCTGATCACCGGCAGCAACTTTGTGGCCGGCGACCTGGGCTGGCTGACCATGCACCTGCCGGCCGACGACTCGGTGGCGGTGCGCGATGTGACCGACCAGTGGGCCTGCATCGGCTTGTGGGGGCCGGCCGCCCGCCTGGTGTTGCAAAGGGTCACGCCGGCCAATGTCTCCAACGAAGCGTTTCCGTACATGACCGCCCGCGCCCTCGAAATCGGCGGGGTCGAGGTTTGGGCGGCGCGGGTCAGCTATGCCGGGGAGTTGGGCTGGGAGCTGTATATCACCCCGGCGCAGGCGGGCCGGGTTTGGGATGCGCTGTTGGCCGCCGGGCGCGAGGTTGGCTTGCAGCCGTGCGGCTACAAAGTGCTGGACTCGCTGCGGCTGGAAAAGGGCTATCGCTACTGGAGCGCCGACATCACCCCCACCGACAACCCCCTCGAAGCCGGTCTCGGCTTTTGCGTTAAATTTGATAAAGGCGACTTTTTGGGCCGGGAGGCGCTGCTAAAAATCAAGGCCGAGGGGCTGCGCCAGAAACTCTGCACCCTGACCGTCGGCGGCGAGCCGGGGCTGCTCTACGGCGGCGAGCCTGTTTTCGTCAAAGATCGCCTTGTCGGGCGGGTGCGCAGTGGGGGCTATGGCTATACGGTCGGCCACAACATCGGCCTGGCTTATCTGCCGCTGGATTTGGCCGAAAAAGGGGCGCGGCCGGAGGTTGAGCTGTTTGGTGAGCGGGTCGGGGCGGAAGTGGCCGCAGATGTGTTGTACGACTCGCCGGGAATGAGGTTGCGGGTGTAAAATAGCAGATTAAGATGAGAACTCCTCGCGGCGAAACTGAGTT
>CAZDMM010001143.1:437-2098 GCA_964505845.1 uncultured Caldilineaceae bacterium | reverse complement strand
CCAGCCCACTTTTAAACTACCTCAAAACCCAACAAGAGGCTATGATTACCCTGCTGGCCCAATGGGTTAACCAGGACTCGCCCACCTATGATAAGCCCAGCGTTGATGTAATGGGCCGCATGCTGGCCCAGGCTTATGTAGAAGCCGGGGGCGTGCTGGCCGCCGTTCACCCCGTTTCAGACCGGGGCGACCACTACACCATCACCTACGGCGATGGGAAGAGCCAGATTTTGGTACTGTGCCATTTTGACACCGTCTGGCCGCTAGGCGAGGCTCAACGGCGACCCTTTACCGTTGAAAATGGCTGCGCCAAAGGCCCCGGCGTGTACGACATGAAAGGCGGCGCATTGATGGGCATGTTTGCCCTCAAAGCAATCCGGCGCCTGGGCCTGCGCCCGCGCCACAAGCTGGTCTACCTGCTCACCAGCGATGAGGAAATCGGCAGCCCTACCTCGCGGGAACTGATTGAGGCCGAAGCCCGCCGCAGCAGCTATTGCCTGGTGTTGGAGGGATCGCGCAACGGGCCGCTGACCACCTGGCGTAAGGGAGTGGGGCGTTTTGACCTGGAAATTAGCGGAGTGGCGGCCCATGCCGGGGTTGACCCTGACAAAGGCGTGAGCGCCATCGAAGAGTTAGCTCGCCAGATACAATTCTTGCACGGCCTTAACGACCAGGCGCAGGGCATCACCGTGAATGTGGGGGTAGTGGCCGGCGGCGAAAGGCCCAACATTATCGCTCCGCATGCCCGCGCCGAAATTGACCTGCGGGTGATGACCCGCGCCCAGGGTGAGGAGATGACCCGCCAAATCCTGGACCTACGGCCGCAACTGCCCGGCTGCCAGGTGCAGGTGGTGGGCGGCATCAACCGCTGGCCTTTTGAGGAGAGTCCGGCCGGCCTGGCCTTATTTGCCAAAGCGCAAGCCATTGCCAGGGAGCTAGGTTTTGAGGTGGACAAAATCGGTTCCGGCGGCGGCAGCGATGGAAATTTTACCTCTGCCCTGGGTGTGCCCACCCTGGACGGCCTGGGCGCATTGGGCTACGGCGCGCACGCCCTGTCGGAATATGTGGTTTTGGAGGCGCTGCCGCTTCGGGCCGCCCTGCTGGCCGAGTTGATGGTGCGCTTGTAGAGGATGAAGGTTTTAGTTACCGGCAGTGCTGGCCATTTAGGTGAGGCCTTAGTCCGCACCTTAAAGAATATGAACCAGGAGGTGGTGGGTACCGACCTGATCCATTCAGACTTTACCAATAGGGTTGGATCTATAACCGACCGCGAGCATGTCAAACAGTGTATGGTAGGGATAGATGTAGTCCTCCATACTGCAACTCTCCACAAACCTCATGTTGCCACGCATAGTCGTCAAGCTTTCATTGATACCAACATCACGGGGACGTTAAATCTCTTGGAAGAGGCTGCAGTCGCAAAGGTCAGCTCATTCATCTTTACGAGCACAACCAGTGTCTTTGGTGACGCGCTTACCCCAGCGGCTGATGCCCCGGCGGCCTGGATAACCGAGGAAGTTGCACCCATTCCCAAAAATATCTATGGGGTAACGAAGATAGCTGCGGAAAACCTGTGCGAGCTATTCTATCGCAATCAGCGGCTTCCCTGTATCATCCTGAGAACCTCTCGTTTCTTTCCAGAGGAAGATGATCGAGCAGAA
>CAZDMM010001143.1:0-427 GCA_964505845.1 uncultured Caldilineaceae bacterium | reverse complement strand
GCTTATGAGGATAGAAATATCAAAGTGAATGAGTTTTTGTATCGCCGGGTGGACCTCGAAGATGTCGTGAGCGCCCATTTGCTGGCTATCGAAAAAGCACCCGTTATCGGTTTTACCCGCTACATCATCAGTGCAACGACCCCTTTTACCCGTGCTGACCTACATGACTTACGTATGGATGCTCCCTCGGTGCTAAAACGCAGGGCGCCAGAGTATGAGGCAGTATATGCTCATCTCGGATGGAAGATGTTCCCCACAATTGATAGGGTATACATCAATGACCGCGCCAGGGATGAACTGGGGTGGAATCCCCGGTATACCTTTAGTACGATCCTTGATCGTCTCAAAGTGAATGAAGACCCCAAAAGTCCCTTATCACGCCTTGTCGGATCAAAGGGATACCATACAACCAGGTTTGCCGAAGGCC
>CAZDMM010001142.1:0-2118 GCA_964505845.1 uncultured Caldilineaceae bacterium | reverse complement strand
GAGGTCGAGCGCATGCTGGATCAGGTGGTGACGATGAGTTTGCCATTCCCGAAAGGCCTCTCCTCCGGCCAACCACGCCATCAGCAGATACAGCAGGTCTGCTAGATGATGCCGCCAGCCTTGATTGACCGCTGCCGGCCGGAAGCGGCACGTTGGATGGAGGCCAGCCCTCGGCGGCAGAGGTTGATAAGCCGCCCGCGCCAGCCGGGGGCGGCTGGTTCAGCCGAGGGCGTTCCTCGGCGATGGATACGACCACCATAATCGGTTTGATAGGCTAGGGGCAAGAGGGCGTCACGGTATTCCGGCGGCAAGTCGCCAAAATCCTGCCATTGCCACTGCTCCAGCGTTATGTCCAGACAGAGCAGGTCTGGGTGTAGATCAGCTACGAGTCGCACCAGCGCGGCCAGCGTGCCTAGCACGGCTACTCTGGTCGGTAATGGGGCTGCGCTGCCGGTGGGGATCGTCATTGTTTGGCTGCTCATTGGACGGTAGCTCCTACAAGCTTCAATACGACGGGCGCTGCTGCGTCAGATCAACGCCTCGCCTGCCGATTCAACCGAGTGGGTGGGCGGCACAAAGGCATAGCTGAGCAACCAGCCAGCGATGCCGGCCATGACGATGGCCCCGGCCCACAGGTGAACTGTCCACCATACGCCCTCCCCAAGCAGCAGGTTAACGAAGTAGAGCGCATAGAAGACGACCGGCACGCTGAACGCAAACAACCGGAAGGCGTTAGGGTGGGCCGCTGACGGCTTCAGCCCCCACCGCAGCAGGTCGGCTGCCAGACCCGACAGCGCGACCAGGGGTAACAGTTGATAATTTTCGTGCGGCCAGACGGAGAGCAACGTCTGAACGGTCAGTACCAAGGTCAAGCTACCAAACGGCAGTGCCCAGCGACGCGCGGCCAACAATACGACGCCCATCATGAACCCGGTCTGCATCAGGATACTCGCCACACCCAAGGCCTGGTTCAAAAACACCCCCTCGACGCTGGTGGGGCGGCTGCCTCCCGCCAGCGGGATTTCAGCGGTGATTGGGTTGGCAAAGGCCGTGAAGAAGATGAGGAGTGATAATAGCATTGCCAGTGATAACAACGCCGGTAACAGCGATGTCCAGCCTGGCTGGTTGCCCTCAGAGCGTACCCAAGCGGCGCGAAGCGGCCCGGTCACCATCAGCGCGCCGCCCAGCGCCAGCAGTAAGTGGGTCGGGCTGAGCAGGGCTTCGATGTCCACTTCAATACCGAAGAGGATGTGCCACAGCATATCGCCAATGCCGCCGGCCAGAAACAAGAGCACGCCTAACAAGGAAAGCGTGTAACCCGCTGGGAGCGCCTGCCGCCAACTCTGCCCACGTGCCAGGTTCCGCACGAAAGCCCCCACCAGCACGGCCGCCACGGCCAGAAACCCGGAATATAACACTCCGTGCCAGGGTGTGAAGAAAGTTTCGACCGCGAATTGGTGGTGCGCCCAGGCATCCAGGTGGATGCCGCCAATCATCCACAAGCTCAACCCCGTAATGATCCAATCAAAGCGAATATCACCGGCTGACTGTGTCTGCGCCAGGTGCGTCCTATCTGGTTTCGTTAAACTGGTTATGTTTACCACGGTTTAAATTCCCCCTTAATGTTCGAGTATTGACCATTCGTTTTCTTTGAGATGACGCCCTCAGTATACCTCAGCCAGCGCATCAAGGCTACGGTAGAATTACCGGCGGTGGGCCAGGTGGAATCACTTATTCTGCCCGCCCATAGCCATGTTGGGTGGCCCACAGGGCCGCTGCGATCCGAGAGCGAACGCCCAGCTTGCCAAAAATGTGGTGCAGGTGGGTCTTCACGGTGAGGACACTTAAGCAGAGGGTTTGGGCGATGTCCTTGTTGGCCAGGCCCTGGGCCAGGAGCCGCAAGATTTCGATTTCTCGCTCAGACAGCGGTTCAATCAGAGCGTCCTCCCCTGATTCGCCCTGACCCAGGGTGCGGGCGGCAATGGCGGTTGGCAGGGCCATCTCGCCGCGCTTCGCCGCGATGGCAACTGAGGCCAGGTTGGTTACCCAGTCAGCCTGGGAAACCCAACCAGTGGCGCCGGCCCACCCCAGTGGCAGAACCTGGTCAAGCTCATCAGC
>CAZDMM010001141.1:0-2118 GCA_964505845.1 uncultured Caldilineaceae bacterium | reverse complement strand
CGAAACTGCGGCGAAAACGGTCGGCATTTTGACCCTCGCGGCGGTAGTCCAGTTCATTGCGCAGGGTGTAGGCGAATTCGTCCACCAGAGCGGAGAGGTTGTAGCCGCGTCCGAAAGCGGTATGGGCCTCGGCCCACTCGGCCATGCCGGCCAGGATGGCCAGGTCCTGCTCGACCTGTTCGGCTACGCCAGGACGTTGGACTTTGACAATGACCGGCTGCCCGTGCTTTAGTTTGCCGGCGTGGGCTTGCCCGATCGAGGCTGAGGCGAGTGGCTGCGGGTCAAACTCGGCAAAGATGGTTTCCGGCGATTGGCCGAGTTCGTCACAGACGATCTGGCGAATCTGTTCGAATGGCACTGGGGGCGCAGCGTCTTGCAGTTTGGCCAGTTGGGCCACGTACGCCGGCGGCACGAGGTCGGGCCGGGTGCTGAGCGCCTGCCCCAGTTTGATAAAGGTCGCACCGAGTTCGCCGAGAGCCAGCCGCAAGTGCTCGGCCTGGGCGTAAGGGGTTTCGCGCGCCGGATGGCCGAACCAACCTCGCTCAAAGGGAATGAGATCACCTAGCCCCACTTGCCCCACGAGCCAGCCCAGGCCATGCCGGGCAAGAATCGCCGTGATTTCGCGCGAGCGGCGCAGCAGGCGGCCACGAGCGAACCACGGCACGGGTAAGAAACCGGACATGCGCGCCTATGCCGCCGTGACCTTGATCGTCTTGGGCCGGACGCTCTCGCCCTTGGGCAGGGTCAGGGTGAGCACCCCGTCGCGCAGGCTGGCCTGGGTGCGATCAACCTCAACCGCAACCGGCAGGGTCAGCGTGCGGGTAAACGTCGCCGCCCGCCGTTCGCGGCGCAGATAAGTTGCGCCTTCAAACTCGGTCTCGGCCTCAACTTCGCCCTTGAGGGTGAGCGCGTTGCCGCTGAGCGTAAGGTCAAGCTGTTCGGCCTTGACGCCGGGCATAGTCGCGCGGACGACGATATCCGGGCCGGTGTCGAGCATGTCCACGGGAACGAACACAGAGGCCAGGATAGCGGGCAGCAGGTCACGTGGGCTGACCCAGCCTTCGTCCAACAACTGGCGCATCGCCTCGCGGAGGGCCGCGAGATCAGCCAAAGGATCGAAATGTCGTATGTCGTTCATGGGATATCTCCTTCTAACCATCATGCTTCTAAATCAGCTAGCCCCATAGGCAGTAATTCGTACCTGGTTTCGCCATTTCAGCCCCCCGAACAGGCCGGCCAACGCAGCCAGGCCTTCGGTGAGCAGGAAAACGGGCAGCGTGCCAAAAATCCGCAGGATGACTTCCGGGTAGCCGGCACGGCCGGCGAGCATGTCCATAAAGGCGTGGGTGGCGTAGGGGTTGTGCGCGCCGAGCAGGAAACAGGCGTGTGGGAAATTATAAAAGAGTAGGGCCAGGCCCAGGCCAAACGTGTGGCTGAAGCCTATCTCGCACCAGATCAGCGCGGGATAGCGGTTGGGCTGGCCGGACAGGATGGCCTCAGCAGCCAGCCACCCGCTTTTGATTGCCAGCCGGATGCCCTCGCCGGAGAAGGGATCGGCCAACCCGGCGGCGTCGCCAACCAGCAGCGTCCGGGCTGTGGCAATTGGCTCCCGGTGGGTGTAGATGGGGATGGGGTGACCGCGGAGTCGGACGCCGGCCAGCGAAAGACCGTAGCGGGTTGCTACCTGCGCCAGCGCAGCCTGGAGTTCACCGGGTTTCGGGCGCAGGGCAGCGATACCCACCGACAGACCCTTCGACTTGGGGAAAATCCAGGCGTACCCGTGGCGGACATCGCCAAAAATGAACAGTAAGGCCTCGCCGAAACGGCGCAGGACTTCTGGCGAAGCTGGGACTTCCGCTTCGATGGCTGCGGCCAGGGTCTTGCCCCGGCGCAGGCCCAGAACGTGGGCGACGACCGAGTTGGCCCCATCGGCCCCGATGAGATAACGCCCTTGAAACGTGTCGCCCTCAGCCGTTTCAACGATCACCCGGTCTGCGGCTTCGGTGACTGTGCGGACGGCCGTACCTTGACGCACCTCGGCGCGAATGTGGGCCAGGATGTAAGCGTCGAACCGGTCGCGCATCACCGTGCGCACCGACGGGTCGGGCAGGGGGATGG
>CAZDMM010001140.1:0-2126 GCA_964505845.1 uncultured Caldilineaceae bacterium | reverse complement strand
CCAGGGCCAGGGCCGGGAAGATGGCCTGGTGCGGATAGGTGCGGATGGCCGAGGCTCCATCCACAATCATCGCGCCCCAACTGGGCGTAGGCCGCAGCACCCCCAGGCCGATGAAGCTCAAAAAGGCTTCGGTGGCAATGTAACGGGGGATGTCTAAAGTTTGGTTGACCACAATTGGGCCGAGGATGTTGGGCAGGATGTGCCGGAGCATAATCCGGATATCAAAGGTGCCAATTGAGCGGGCCGCCTCGATGAATTCTTTTTCTCGCAGGGAGAGGATTTGGCCGCGCGTCAAGCGGGCCATAGACATCCAGGCCGTTACGCCTAAACCGACAAAGATAAAGAACATGCCGCCCATGGAGTTGTCAATAGTGGTTAAAAATGAGCGCAGGGTGCCTGTTTCGGCTGCCGTAGTGGTGGAGCGGAACAGGGCCATCAGCAGGATGATGAACAGAATGTCGGGAAAACCGTACATAACATCCACAAAGCGCATCATCAAATTATCTACCCGCCCGCCAAAATAGCCGGAGATAGTGCCATAAGTAACCCCAATCAGCAAGCTGACCAGCGGGCCAACCAAGGCTACCGCCAGGGAGACTCGGGTGCCATAGATAATGCGGCTCAACAGATCGCGGCCATTATAATCGGCCCCTAAAATAAACTTGTCGCTAATTTTGGCGTAACCGCCTTCTTCGCCCACCGGCTTCAGAGAGGGAAAAACAACGGTTATCCAATAGGGTACCACGTTATTTTCGGTCAGGCTTTGTTTGGCGTAATCTTGCGGGGCTAGCAGAGGCTGCGGGGTACCGCCGGTAACCCAGGTAAAAACGGTGGTATCGGCAAAAATGGCCACCAGAATAATCAAAATAATGATGATGCCTCCCAGCATCGCGGCTTTGTTTTTGAGCAGGCGCCGCCAGGCGTCTGCCCACAAACCGGCTTCACGGCGACGCAGGGAGACGGCTGCTCCTATTGCTCCGGTTGACCTGGATGCTGCTTGTGGTTGAACAGCCATAAAATCCTCCATTTACGATTGCCGATTTACGATTTACGATTTACGATTTCAGATTTAATCGTAAATCGTAAATCCAAAATCGTAAATTAAGTATAGCGAATACGCGGGTCCAACCAGGCGTAAAGCAAATCAACCACCAAGTTGGCTAAAACGATGATCACCGCAAAAAATAAAATAGTGCCCATGATAACCGGGTAATCACGGTTGGTAATGCTGGTGACAAAATATCGCCCCATGCCGGGCACCCCAAAAATAGTCTCTGTCACCAAGGTTCCGGTGACCAAAAAGGCAAAAATAGGCCCCATCACCGTTACCACCGGGATCAGCGAGTTTCGCAGCGCATGCCGAACAATGATAATCCCTTCGCGCAGGCCTTTAGCGCGGGCTGTGCGGATGTAATCCTCTCGCACCACCTGGAGCAGGCTGGCCCGAGTTAACCGGGCAATTACCGCCGAGCTGCCGACCCCCAGGGCGACGGACGGCAGCACATCTTGTCGCCAACTGCCCCAGCCGGTGGGCAGAAACCAGCCCAACTCTACGGCAAAGAGCCAGATAAAAATGGGGCCTAACACAATAATAGGCACCGACACCCCAAAAATCGCTACCGACATGGCCAGATAATCCCAAATGGTATTGCGTTTGAGAGCCGCCACAATACCCAACGGCAGGCCAATGATGGTGGCAATTAAAAAGGCGTACAGGCCTAACTCAAAGGAAATCGGCAGGTTTTCTCTAAAAATATCGTTGACAGAGCGGGCCTGATTTTTAAAGGAGGGACCAAAGTTCATCCATTGGAAGGTATAATTGGAACCCAGGGGAATATTGATGAGATAATCTTCTTGCAGCGACCCCCCAATCGGCCCGGTGGTGAAACGTGGAATAAAGATATCTCCCATGTAGTTGAGGTACTGCTTCCATACCGGGTCATCCAGCTTGTACTTCTTTTCCAATTGGGCCAGGATAGGTTTGGGTAGCTTCTTCTCACCTGAGAAAGGGCCGCCAGGCACAGCATGGGCAAAAGCAAAGGTGATAATCGAGACAAAAAAATCTACCACAAACAGCCAGAGTAAACGGCGCACAATATAACGGGCCATAATACCACTCCCAGAGG
>CAZDMM010001139.1:0-2127 GCA_964505845.1 uncultured Caldilineaceae bacterium | reverse complement strand
CTATGGGCAGCATGCCCTTCTCGATGCAGGAGGTGGACAGCGCCACCCTGGCCCGCCACCTGGCCCAAAAGCTGGACGGTGAAGTGCTTTACCTGTCCTCCCCGCTGATGGCCGACAGCGTCGAGGCCGCCGAGGTGCTGCGCCGCCAGCGCGAAATCAACCGGGTGCTCATGGCCGCGCGGGCGGCGGACGTGGCCCTGTTGGGCATCGGCAACCTCGACCCGGCCACGTCCGGCTTTGTCAAAGCCGGTTTCATCACCCCCGACGAGCTGACCGGGCTAGTTGCCAGCAGCGCGGTCGGCGATGTGGCCGGGCAAATCTACACCCTCGAGGGAAAACTTTATCCGTGCGAGTACAATCAACGGGTCATCGGCATTACCCTGGCCGAACTGCGCCAGATTTCGACCACCCTGGCCGTGGCGATGGGCCAGGCCAAAGCCAAAGCCATCCTCGGCGGCCTGCGCACCGGGGCCATCAACGTGCTCTGCACCGATGACAACGCGGCGCGGGAAGTGTTGGAACT
Organism: uncultured Caldilineaceae bacterium; assembly: GCA_964505845.1. Classification (GTDB taxonomy): domain Bacteria; phylum Chloroflexota; class Anaerolineae; order 4572-78; family J111; genus DSQQ01. The sequence goes on along the minus strand of CAZDMM010001139.1, from coordinate 1,604 downwards.
AAATCGGAACCAAACTACCCAAAAACGTGGTGCGTAGTACGTGGTGCGTGTCCCGTTTTACACACCACGTTTCGTAAAGGAATTGATGTTAAAAACCATGTTTGTCCCCATTTTCAAAGGCGAAGGCCGGCTGGAATACGAAGAGCGGCCTGTTCCGCAAGTGGAGCAACCCGGCGATGTCCTGGTCAAAATCGAAGCCTGCGGCATCTGCGGCACCGATTTGAATATCCTGGCCACGCCGCCGGCCCACAAAGCGACGCCCAACATCATCATCGGCCACGAGGGCGTGGGGGTGGTGGAAGCGGTGGGGGCGGGCGTGACCGGCCTCCAACCCGGCGACCGGGTGGTGATTGCCCCCCGGCTGACGTGTGGGCAGTGTTCCTACTGCCGGCGCGGGCTGGACAACCAGTGCACCACCTACAGCACCATCGGCACAACGATAGACGGGGCCTTTGCACCCTATCTGCGTGCGCCGCAGCGCGCCCTGTACAAAATCAGCGCCGCTGTGCCCCGCGACGCCGCCGCCTTTTTTGAGCCGCTCTCTTGCGTGGTCGGCTCGGTCAAGCGCGCCCCTATCCAGGCCGGGGATAATGTGGTGGTCATCGGCGCGGGGCCGATGGGACTGCTCTTTGCCCAAACTTACCGGCTGCTGGGCGCGGGCAAAATCATGGTGGCCGATGTGTCGCCCTACCGCCTCAGTTTTGCCGAAGCAATGGGCGTGGACGCGGCCCTCAACCCGGCCCAGGTGGATTTGCCCCAGGCCATACACGACCTGACCGGCCTCGGCGCGGATGTGGTGGTGGATGCGGTCGGCAACCAGATGGGTACGGCCATCAAACTGGCCCGGCGCGGCGGGCAAGTGGTGCTCTTTGGCCTGCGCCCCCACGACAACCCGCCGGTCAACCAGTACACCATCACCCGCTACGATTTGACGATTCACGGCACCTTTGTCGGCCTCAATCCCTTTGAGCAAACCGTCCAACTGCTCGAAAGCCGCCGCTTGCAGCCCTCGCAGCTTATCACCCATCGCGTGCCGCTCTCAGAACTGGCGCAGGGCGTCGATTTAGTGCGATCCGGGCAAGGTATGAAAGTGCTGGTAGATACCAGTAGCCAGTAGTCAGAGTTCAGTAGTCAGACAAGAGTATTCTATGGCAATACCGTATTACGGTGAAAATGTTTTTCTGACTACTGACTACTGACTACTAGCTTCAGAGGGAGAGGGGCATGCACAAGTATCGTGAACTCAAAGTTTGGCAGCGGGCGATGGCCTTTACCGTGACAATTTATAAAGAGAGCCAGAAATGGCCGAGTGACGAAAGATTTGGGTTGATCAGTCAAATTCGACGCGCCGCCACTTCAATCCCACTCAATATTGCCGAAGACGCAGGTAATGATTCCAACCAGGAGTTCTGTCGTTTCTTGCAATATGCGCTTCGCTCAACCTATGAGGTTATGACGGCTATTGACATTGCTCGCGGCCTTAATTTTCTCAAAGATCAACCCGCTGACACCCTGCTGGCAGAAGCGAATGAGATTGCCGCTATGATTGTCGGCTTGATGACACATTTGGGCTGGAAAAACAACACACAGTAGTGAGATGTCAG
>CAZDMM010001138.1:0-2128 GCA_964505845.1 uncultured Caldilineaceae bacterium | reverse complement strand
GTTGCGATAGAACCAGCGTAAACGGGCGCACCACCTTTCATCTTGACGTAACTGTGGGTAAAACCGGGCAAATCTGGCCGGCTCAAGCAATAAATCTTGCCAGTAAGCATTGAAGATATGCTGGATGAGCAACCCTACTGTCAATAGACTGCTCTTACCTTCGACAAATTCTTGTTCTGGGATTGACGGCCCAATTTCGGTGAGCGGTAAATTTACTATCAGGCTGCGATCATTCAGGGCATGGCTGAGTAAGGCCGGCAGTTTTTTGAAGAGTGTTGTCTTTCCACGGCCTTCCGGCCCTATGATGATAATGGTACCCTGGCGACTGATCTCTTTTTCAATTTCCTCTCGCTCAACATAGACGCCTTCTATCTCCCTAGGTATATCCAGGGCAAAAGGATCAACTAGCGACTTGCTTAGATTTTGCTGTAGAAGATAGCGGGTAGCAAACTCGAGATACTGCTGGTTTGGTAATCCAGAGCGCATGTCCCAGGTGATTTTGGGATTCATAGGAACTCCGTAGAGAAATTAGTGGCTATCCTGCTTGCCTAAACTGCCTCCAAATCTCAGAAACTGTCTAGTAAAGTAGCTTCACATCCTGATGGGGAGCCAGTGGCATACCTGCCCACCCCAGGTGCGGGTAGATATATCATCCAACTCCAAAATACTTCCAAATCTCACACCTCCTCTGATTAGACAGATGAAAGAGTGGTATTAAACAAAAGAGTTGATCATAACTGGCTTATTAACATAAGCCTACTTTAGTCTGGCATGTTCTATCGTAAGGGGGGGGGGTGGTGCTTACAATGCTTTGAATGGGATAAATCTGAGACAAAAACGAGGCTAAAAACAATTTATAAAGGGGCTAATGTGGCATAATTGGGACAAAGAGTCATGTCAGGAGCATTGAAATAAATCTTGGGGGCTTAATTAATTTTTAGCCAATAGCCCCGACCCCGTGCGTTATGAATGAAGCGAGAACTCTGCCCGGGCGTTTCAGGCTCCAAACGATTTCTCAGCCGGGTGATTAGCTTGCGTAAATTCTGCTCGTCCCCCACCGCGCCCTGGCCAGATGTCCAGGTTGAAACCGGCCAAACAGCCTCAATCAGTGTATCTGGCGAGACAATTTCTGGGGCCTGCTGGTACAAGGTTTGCAACAGCCGGAATTCCAACTCGGATAAGGGGGAGGTTATAGGTTTGCCATCTACCCAGACATGGCCCCCTGTATCCAGATAGAGACCCTGCTCAGAGGGCGTAGCCGCATCAGGCGAAGGTAATCTGGTCGGGGCTATTAAGGAGGGTTGGCTTCTTTCTACGGTCAATTGCTGGGTAAAATCGGCCAGGGTCTCGGTAAAATCTATGCGATCAATAAGCGCATCACCGGTGCGAGCTACGTGGTGATGGATGAGCGCCTGGCATAAACGCAAGAGAGTTCGGGGTGAGCCTTCGCAGTGTTGAATTAACCGGTCCCAGGCATTGGTTTTGGCGCTTGAGGTGCAGAGTTCTTCCAGACGCTGCACTTGCCCCTGGCTAAAGTGAAAGAGACGCTGTTCAACCATCTTGCGCAAGGCGATTTGATTCCAGGTGATGGTGCGCAGACATAAACGATCTGGACGCAAATTAGCTGACTGGCGCAACTGCTCGCCGACCTCGATGGGGAGAAAGAATTTAAAAGCAACGTGGGGTATTTCCAGCAATGGCCCGTAACTCACCAATGGTTTCAACAAGGCTATTGCTGCCTCTGGGCCAAAGGCCATCTCATCTATTCGATCTACCAGGATATACAAAGCTTGATACCTGGACCCAGGCGATTGGCCGAGTTGCGTCACAATTTGAGCCAGATTCTGTAAAATTTCGAGCGGGGAAAGCGCATTCCAACTCAGTTTGAACGGCTCATCTGGCAAGATTTGCCCCAGCTTTACCTGAGTAATAGGGTCGGCAAAAGTTGCCACATAGTCTAACAGTAGGCCTCGTTCCATTTTACCTAAAAGATCAAAATAAGTGGGCGGCACATCTTCGGCTAAGGCCTTAAGCGTGGCCCGGATGATGGCCTGAACATGATGACGAGCGCTAATTTGGCTGAAGTCATTGTCTGCCTGCTCCAACAGTAAACTAAAGTCATAGTAAC
>CAZDMM010001137.1:0-2131 GCA_964505845.1 uncultured Caldilineaceae bacterium | reverse complement strand
TAGGACGGGGCCGAGTCTAACTATAGGACGGGGTCGAGTCTAAGTATCGGTTATAGCTTTGCCACTCCTGAATTTGGATCCGTTAGGAGGATAGCGTAGCGCCGGGTTGAGCAGCGCCGGCCGCCTGCCTTCTAAAGTGGAGGATCAGAAAGGTGGCCCAACCAAGCCCCATCACCACCGGCACGCTGATGAGCATGAGAGCAATCTGCTGCGGGGTCATGCCCCAACTATCTTTGGCCCAGCCTACCCACAGGGTTGAGGTTGAGGCTGCCAGGGTCATCATGGCAAAGTCAAAGGCAAAGACGCGGCCCAGGAATTTATCGGGCACGCTTAATTGCAGCAGCACCGATGAGTAGGTCCAGCCGATGCCGGTGCCCAGAGTGCGGACAAAGGTTGCCAGCAGCAAAAAGGGCAGGGTGGTCGTCCAGCCGATCATCAGGTAGCCGGCAATCATCATCAGGTAACAGTACAGGATCATCCAATACATGGCGCGCTGGTTATCGCCGGTGATACGCCGGGCCAGCAGCGGCCCCAGCCCGGTGCTCAGGCCGATGGCGCAGTACAGCAGCCCTAACGTGCCGGAACCATCGGCCCCGATGGGGAAGATCTCTTTGGCAAAGGTAACTTCAACCACCGCCATGCCGCCGTAAGCCAGGGCTTTAGAGCCTTTGAGCAGCGCCACCGCCAGCACCGAGGGGTGCTGCCGCAGGTATTGCAGCCCGCTGATAAAACTGCGCCAGCCCGCTTCGGGGGAAGCACTCGTTTCCATCGTGGCGTTCATTGTGCCTGGCTTAACCTGGCTGATGAACCAGGCCGAGAGGACAAAACTGGCCGAGTCAATGACGAAGGCGGCCGGAATGCCAAAGAGGGCGGTGGCCAGCCCGCCCAGGGCGGAGCCGATAGCCAGCATGGCGCTCCAGGTGGTGGCGTCCAGGGCGTTAGCCGTAACCAAATCCTCGCGGGCCACAATGCCGGGCATCAGGGCGGCGCGGGCCGGCTCAAAAAAGGCGCTGATGCTCAATTGCAGCACGGTTAAAACGTACAACAGCCACACGTGCTGCTGCTGGTATACCAGCAGAAAACTCAAAACAATGACCGCCCGTAATAAATCGCTGGCAATCAATATTTTGCGCCGGTCAAAGCGATCTGCAATGACGCCTACCACCGGGCTGAGAATGAAGGGCGGCAAGAGCCGGGCCAAAAAGAGGCCGCCAATCGCCAGCCCGGAGTTGGATAGATTAGCCACCAGGGCCGCCGAGGCAATCAGGTTAAACCAATCTCCCAACTGGCTGATGACGGCGCTCAGCCACAGCCGACGATAATTTTGGTTGTGTCGAATTAAGATAAGGTAGTGTCCAATCAAGGGGAAGGACATTTAGTTCTCCAGAAAATAAGTGTCAGGTATCACGTGTCAAGTGTCAAACACGGTATGATGGAGAATTGTAACACAGATGACCGGCTTATGCCTCACACAAAGGGCTGATTTTTTGTGCAAAAAGGACAGGTGCTTGACCTGTCCTTTGGTACAGGTGTGACTATTTGTGTATTGGTCAATGGCATATTGTACAGACCTCGTTCCAACGCTCCAGCGTTGGAGCGCCACCTGGGACGCGGAGCGTCCCCGTATGGGCTACAACGCGGACGCTCCGCGTCGTAGCCAGGTATTGATCATCTTATTGACCCTTGCAAAATGTGACTATTTGACCACCCTTTTTGGGTAATTATGTGTTAAGAAGAAGGAAAATGGTGTTATAATGGAACCACTATAGTCCTGAAAGTGGGAACATGGAAAAATTAGCCGGCATTTATCTTCCTGTTGACCGCCGCCTGGCCCTGGCCCAGGGTAAGGATTTACCCTATCACAACCGGGGCGCGGTTCTGTTTGCCGATATTTCCGGTTTTACCCCGTTGACCGCCGCCCTCTTAAAAGAGTTGGGCCTTAAACGCGGCCCCGAAGAGCTAACCCGCCAGCTTAATTTAGTGTACGACGCCCTCATCGCCGAGGTAAACCGCTTTGGCGGGAGCGTCATCGGCTTTGCCGGCGACGCCATCACCTGCTGGTTTGAAGGCGATAACGGCTTGCGCGCTGCCGCCTGCGGCCTGGCCATGCAGCAGGCGATGGCGCAGTTCG
>CAZDMM010001136.1:0-2136 GCA_964505845.1 uncultured Caldilineaceae bacterium | reverse complement strand
ACCCTTCTTTGCCCTGGTTGCAGCGGCTGCTATTTTTATGACCCTCCCTGCCTCCCGCCTGGTGTGGGAGATAGTCTCCATTTTACAGGTGGCCGAATTTCCCTGGCGCATGCTCGGCCCGGCCAACCTGGGCCTGGCCGTTTTAGCCGGAGCCGCCATGTTGTGGGTTCCCCTCCAGTGGCGCTGGCCGGCCGCTATAGTGTGTGTGGCCGTCCAGGTTTGGGCTGTTGCTCCGCTGCTGTACCCGGTCACACCCTTTACCCACTACGGCCAGCCCAGCATCGCCGATCAGGCCGATTACGAGCGCCGCTCCCAAACCATCGGCACCACCACCCTGGGAGAATACCTGCCCCGCACCGTTGAAAAACCACCCACCGACTCCCGGCTGGCTAAACAATTTGCCGCCACCCCCCAACCGGAGCGGCTTGACCGCGACAGCCTACCTGGCGGCGCTACCGCCACTCTGCTGCACCAAAACGCCGTTAGCCATCGCTACCGGCTTGATAGCCCCGGCCCTTTTACCCTGCGCCTGTGGCAGTTTGATTTTCCCGGCTGGCAGGCCGACCTCGACGGCCAACCGGCCCGGCTCTGGCCCGAAAAAGAGACCGGCTTCATCCTGGTTGACATTCCCGCCGGTCAGCACACCCTCACCATCCACTTTGGAGAGACCCCTACCCGCCTCTTTTCGCTGGGCCTGACCGGGTTCACCATCCTGGCATTAATTGTCGCCGGGGTAGTTCAACTGCCTACCGCTAAATTCAACCATTCAATACCTCAGCCAAAAAATCTCGCCCCCGCCCCTCTGCTCCCCATCTCCCCGGCGCTGGCAGCAGGCGCACTCCTGCTCATCGCCGCCGCTCTGTGGCTCAAGCCGGCCTTCCGGCCTGTCTTTACCCTCAACTCACCGCCCGGCCAGGCCCTGCCTGCCCAGAGCCAAACCCAAATTGACTTCGCCAACGGCATCCAGCTTATCGGCTTTGACCTGGATCAGCCGGTTATCACAGCCGGCGGCCGGCTGAATGTGGTGCTGTACTGGCAAACCACCCGCGCGCCGCTCCGGGCTAATTTGCAGCCCTTTGTTCACCTGGACCGGCTGGACAACCTGACCACGATAGCCGGGTCAACCAATTATACCCCCGGCGACGCCACCACCGAAAGCGTTCTGCCCACTTTTCACTGGGATACGGCCCGCTATGTGCGCGACCAGCACGACCTGGCGGTTCCGGCCAACACTCCGCCCCTGGCCTATGCCCTGCGAGTCGGCCTGCTAGACCCCGACCGGCAGGATCAACTGGTTCCCCTGGCCGGCGGCAGCGGCGACACGGCGCAAGTGGCGCTGATCCACGTGACCGCCGGCGAGCCGCCCAGGCTGGCCCAATCGCTGCAAGCCTCATTTATTGCCGGCTACACCCACATTCATCTGATCGGCTTTGAGTTAGGCCAGGTTAACCCCAGCGAACTGACCTTTCAACTGGCCTGGCAAGCCGACCGGCCCCCGGCCACAAATTACACCGTTTTTGCCCAACTCCTCGATGCCGATAACCGGCTGGTGGCCGGCTTTGACCGCCCGCCCCTGGACGGCGCTTATCCCACCTCCACCTGGCTGGCCGGGCAGACGATTCTTGACCCGCGCCACGTTCCCTTAACCGGCGTCCCACCGGGCGACTATCGTTTGATTGTGGGGTTGTATGACCCGGCCACGCAGCAGCGTTTGCCCACCACCACGCAGGCCGATTTTGTCGAACTCACGCGGGTGCAGCTTGGTCAACCCTAAAACTTCTCGCCGCCTGCCCAACTTTGATTCTGGCCTCTGGCTGGCCCTGCTGCTGCCGCTGTTTGCCGTCATGCCCCTGCTGACCCATGCCGGCCTGCCCAACACCGCCGACGGCCCGGCTCACCTCATGCGGCAGGTCGAGCTGAATCGCGCCTGGCAGGAGGGTAATTTTTATCCTCGCTGGGGGGCCGACCTGGCCCTGGGGCATGGCATGCCTATTTTTAGCTACGCCCCGCCGGCCCTATACCAGTTGACCCAATTTTTTCACCTGTTTGGTCTGCCGCTCGATGAGGCCATGAAGGCCGTGCTCATTCTGGATTTTATCCTGTACAGCCTGGGCATGTTCCTGTTGGCCCGCCGGC
>CAZDMM010001135.1:0-2139 GCA_964505845.1 uncultured Caldilineaceae bacterium | reverse complement strand
GAGGTGGCCGTTGTAGGGCTGCTGGTAATCCTCCACGCTGACATTGTTGAAGCTGTAGCGGTCAATGCCGTCGGTCCAATTGCTCACCGCAATGGCAAAGTTGTCGTCCGGCTCATCAGGATTGCCGATATAAGCCAGGCGGGCCTCGTAGGCGTCGCTGCGCCGCTGGTACTTGACCGTGCCCACCCCATCCTGGCCGGTGGTGGCCTGGCCCAACTCTTCGTTGGCGGCCGTTTGGCCGGTGTTGTAGTCATACGAGCCGGCGGAGACAAAGGTCACGGGCAAATCTTTGGCCGGCCGGCCGGTTTGCAGGTCTGTAACCCAGGCCAGGCTTTCGGCGGTGGAGGTTTTGAGGGTGATGTTGTTTTTGCTGACCACCAGCATTTGCCGCTCCGGGCCGGGGATGCTGGTGGCGTTTAAGGCTTCGGGGTAAATGGCCCCATCGCCAAAGTTGGCTTCCAGGTAGTACAGGCCGGGCGGCAGCCTGTTGCCCAGGCCGCTTTGTTTACCCAAATCCACCCGGTAGATGACATTGTCGTTCAACTCCGGCGTGGTTTTGAGCGACCACTGCTTGATGAGGTTCTGGTCGGCAGGGGTGTACTGGTCCCAGGCGTCCCACCAGTTGTTGCCGTTGAGGCGGATAAAATCCTCCAGGGGCAGACGGTACAGCCAGAAGTTAACCTCGCTGATGTTGCGCACGGTCACGTAGACCAGGGTGTCGGTATAGGCGTTGTAGGTGGCAATCCGTCCTGGTGAGTGCAGATAGACCATAGGCGAGGCGGCGGCGGTACTCCAGGCAATGGTGGTGGTTTTCCCCAACTTTTGGCCATAGCGACCTTCAATATCCGCGCCTAGAGTAACGCGGTAGCGGCTGCTGGCCTCTTTGGGAAAGTTGATTTCCAGGCTGGTATTGCTGCTCCACCAATAGGTGTAAACATCGGTGGCGGCGACGGTGGGCTGGATGAGCAGATTTTTCCCCACTACCAGGCTGTCCGGGTTCATGGGGCTGCTAAAGGTGATCTGCAAGTTGGTGTAGGAGTCTACCAGTTCATCGCCGTTGGCCGGGGTGGTGCTGACAATGGCCGGATACGGAATAACCGTAAACGTGGCGCTGAAGTCTGCTTGTGTAACGCCTGCGCCCGTGGCTCCTTTCGTGCCTTTGAGCAGTTCCACCCGGTATACGGTCTCAAAATCCAGGGGTTTGTCCGGGGTAAAGGCCACCGTTTCCACGCCGACTTTCTGCGGGCCGGCCCCCTCGCTGTAGAGATAATCGTAGTAGTTGGGGTCATCCGGGCCGGGGACGGGCGGAGTCAACCCATCCTCAGCCCAGCTAAATTTGCCTGAAACCGTTTGGCCGCTGCTGTCATTGACCAGTTTCAGGCCGGCCTCAACGCTCTTGCGGTCCATCTTCTGATTGAAGGTGACGCTGATGACCGGCGAGGGGCTGACAAAGGTATCGCCCGCCGCGGGCAGGCTGCCCACCACCGCCGGGCTGACGGTGGTAAAGCTCCACTCGTAATCATCTTCCAGACTGGTCAGGCCCAGGGCGTCTTTTAGCCCCTGGCCGATGCGGGCGGTATAGGTGGTAGCCGGTTTGAAGCCATCGCCGGCGGGGATGAAGCGGTAGATGGAGGTATTGAGCCACTCGCCTGTGCCTGTAACCGGTGGGTTAAAGGTGAGCGGGTCGGGCAGGTTGCCGGCGCTGCCGATGGAACTCAGCGGCGCCACCGGGCGGTTGAAGAGCACAGTCACAATCGAATCGGCCAGAACCTCGGTGGCGCCGTCGGTGGGCTGCACATTGCTCACCTCCAGCGAGCCAACCGCGCTGAAACGCAGCTCAAAGGGGCGCTGCATGGTCAGCCCGGCCTGGCTCTTAGCCGACTCGACGATGCGCAGCCGGTAACGTTCGCCCCGTTTGAGGCCATCCTTAAAGGTGAAGCGCAGCGTCCGGTCGTCCGGCCAGGCAAAGGTTCCATCCACGCTGGCCCCCGGCTCGATGGCAAAGGCTTTTTCCACGCTGGCCCGGTCCATCGGCTGGTCAAAGGTGATTTCAATGGGCGCGTCGAGCGGCTGCTCCTGGCCCGCTTCGGGCGAAGTTCGCAAGACGAGAGGGGGCAGGGGTTCGGGCGTGGGGGTGGA
>CAZDMM010001134.1:1221-2141 GCA_964505845.1 uncultured Caldilineaceae bacterium | reverse complement strand
ACAGTTTAGTGTAGAGCCACCACCGGTGTAGTCGAGCTTATATTTTCGTCCAAATTCAAAAGTTATTGTATGATTACACCCTCACCCCACCTGTAGAGGATCGTTATGCCCATCAACTTTGAAGCTGTTATTGCTTTAACCCAGGCTCTGGTACGCCTGACCACCCTTTCCGGCCAGGAAAAGCCGGTGATTGACCTTTTGGCGGCGGAGATGCGCCGCCTGAATTATGATGAGGTGCGGGTTGACGGCGACGGCAACCTGATTGGCATCATCAACGGGGCGCAGCCCGGCCCCACCCTGCTGCTGGATAGTCACTGCGACACGGTGGGGGTGGCGCCGGGCGTGCCCTGGCAGCATGACCCCTACGGCGCGGAAATTGTGGGCAGCCGCATGGTTGGGCGCGGCACGTCGGATATGAAGGGGGCGATTGCGGCGATGGTTCATGCCGCCGCCGGCGCGGACCGCTCTCGGCTGGCGGGGCGGGTGGCGGTGAGCGTCACGGTGATGGAAGAGGTGCTGGAAGGGGTCGCCCTCAAAACGGTAATGAACGCGGTCAAACCCGATTTTGTGGTGATTGGGGAGTCTACCGAACTGAACCTCAATCACGGCGGGCGCGGTCGGGCCGAAATTCACCTGGAAAGCGTGGGCCGGCCGGCTCACTCCTCCAGCCCGCACCTGGGCCTGAACGCCGTCCACCTCATGCTACCGGCGGTGCAGGCCATCGAGGCTATGCCGCTGCCCGGCGATCCTTTGCTCGGCCCGGCTATCATGGCCCTGACCGACATCATCTCCGACCCCTATCCCGGTCACTCGGTGATTCCCAGCCGCTGCCGGGTCACATACGATCGCCGCTTACTACCCGGCGAAACCGCCGAGAGCGTGCTGGGCTTGCTGCAACAGCTACCCGAATTGGAAAAAGT
>CAZDMM010001134.1:0-1211 GCA_964505845.1 uncultured Caldilineaceae bacterium | reverse complement strand
TTACCCTGGCCCAGGGGGAGCATACCACCTACACCGGGGCTACTTTGCGGCATGCCAAATTCTTTCCGGCCTGGAAATTGAACCCCGAACATGACTTTGTGCAGGCGGCCCTGGCGGGTCTGCGCGCGGTGGGGTTGAATCCGCAGTTGGGGGCGTATCGCTTCTGCACCAATGCCGCCTACAGCGCCGGCGAAGCCGGGGTTCCAACAGTCGGCTTTGGGCCTTCGCCGGAGGGGCGGGCGCACATTGTGGATGAGTATATCGAGCTGGCCGAGCTGCAGGCGGCAGCGCAAGGGTATGTGGGCATCATTGAGGCAGTGCTTAAGCAGTGAACTAAAAGTACAATTGACTTTCTAACCTTTTTCATATAAAGTTCAAGTTAGATTCAAATATTGGCTTGCTATACTTGTTAACAGTCGTACTATTAACAATTGAACTTATTAGTGTTGTTGGTCACTTTTGTCTGTGATAAGCTCTCTTAACGGTAGCCGCTCTCGCCAGGCTGTACCAGAGGCAGTGATCAAGCCGGTTCAGTGTTAGTTCAGGATCGCTTACTACGATGATTAAATGTCAGTTTTGCCATACCGTCCATGTGGATAACACCATATTTTGCAACGAATGTGGTCATTATCTGCTTGAAGAAAGAGGGCGAGAAACAGACCCCCTAGATACGGTTGATATGAATTGGCTCAAGGCTTTTGCCGATGACCACCCTACCGCCCTGCCGCCCCTGCAAAAAGCCAGCGAGTCTTTAGCAATTCGCTTAAAAATCGGCTCAACCCAGCGTGAGGTTGAGATGCCGCTTGATATTATCACGCACCTGGGCCGGCTCGATGCGGCAGCCAGCGTGTTTCCAGAAATTGATCTGAGCGCCGACAGCGACCCCTCACACGGGGTTTCGCGCCGTCACGCCCGTATTTTAAAACAAGGGGGCATGGTAGTGATTGAAGATATGGGCAGCATCAACGGCACTTTTGTCAATGGCAAAAGGTTGGACCCCTACCTGCCGGAGATTCTGAACGATGGCGACATTGTGCACCTGGGCAAGTTGCAGTTAGAAGTTCGGATCAAAAAACGTTAAATATTAATTGAAAGGCCGTCCTTGCAGGATGGCTTTTCTTTTAGTGACAAAATCTAAAAGAAAGGAGGTAAATTGGCATGTTGTTTCTACCTCGTGAAGATGGTCAAGGCCTGGTAGAATATGCTTTAAT
>CAZDMM010001133.1:0-2141 GCA_964505845.1 uncultured Caldilineaceae bacterium | reverse complement strand
TAAAAAGCCCCGCGTGGTTCAAAGCATATTAAGCCGATGCTGTTTAGCCCATCCACACTCAAGCGGCGGCGGCGATCATCCCGCTGGCGCATCTCCTCGATGGCCTCTTCGCCCTCTTTCAAAGCGGTGATGGCGGCTTCCTGGGCCGTGGTGGGGGCAGACATGATGGTATATTGATGAATTTTATTCATTGCCCCTAAAATTTCGGGCGGGGCGGCGGCGTACCCCAAACGCCAGCCGGTCATGGCATAGGCTTTGGAGAAGCCGCCCAGCAAAATGGTCCGCTCCCACATCCCCGGCAGCGACGCAAAACAAACGTGTTCGATGCCGTAGACCAGCCGGTCGTAAATTTCATCTGAGATCACCAAAATATCATGTTTTTGGGCCACCCGGGCGATGGCTTCCAGCGTTTCGCGCTCCAGCACCGCGCCGGTGGGATTATTGGGGTAGCCGATGAGCAGGGCCTTGGTGCGATGCGTAATAGCGGCCTCAATCTCCTCGGCCGTAACCTGGAAGTTGTTGTCCACCCGCGTGGCAATGGGCACCGGCGTGCCTCCGGCCAGCGTGACCTCTGCCGTGTAGGCCACAAAGCAGGGCTGCGGCACAATCACCTCATCGCCGGGGTTGAGGATAGCGGTTAAGGCCAGGTACATCGCTTCGGAAACGCCCACCGTGACCAGGATTTCCAGGGCGGGGTCATACTCAACCCCGTACAGGCGGTGCAGATGCCTGGAAATGCCCGTCCGTAGCTCGATAGTGCCGGTGTTAGAGGTGTAGTGGGTGTGCCCCTCCTGGAGCGAGGCTACCCCCGCTTCCAAGATTGCCTTCGGGGTGACGAAATCCGGCTCCCCGATACCCAGAGAAATGACATCGTTCATGCTTGCGGCGATGTCAAAAAAACGGCGGATGCCGGATGGTGGAACCTGCTGCACGCGATTTGAGATAAATGAACGCACTTCTTCTTTAATTCCTCTCTAAAAATTCAAATAGCCAGGGGTGTATAAGGCAAATTAAAGGCTTCGGCTACAGCCTGATAAGTGACTTGGCCTTCGTAGATGTTGACTCCCAGGGCCAGGGCTTTATCGCCGGCCACGGCTGCTTGAAATCCCTGATCGGCCAGCTTGAGCACATAGGGTAAGGTGGCGTTAGAGAGGCCCAGGGTGCTGGTACGCGGCACTGCCCCAGGCATGTTAGCCACACAATAATGCACCACCCCGTTCACCTCAAAGGTGGGATGGGAGTGAGTGGTTGGATGGGAGGTTTCCACGCAGCCCCCCTGGTCTACGGCTACATCAACAATCACGCTGCCCGGCTTCATCGTTTCAACCATTTTACGAGTCACCAGTTTAGGCGCTTTGGCCCCCTTGACCAGGACAGCCCCAATAACCAGGTCGGCCTGACCTACCGCGCGGGCAGTGGTGTAGGGATTAGCGGCCAGGGTTTCAAAATTGCCGTGCAAAATCTCGCTCAGGGTGCGCAGGCGGTCCAAATTGATGTCCAGCAACGTGACCCGCGCGCCCATCCCCAGGGCCATTTGCGCCGCGTTAGCGCCCACCACGCCCCCGCCGATGACGATGACGCTGGCCGGGCGCACCCCCGGAATGCCGCCCAACAGTTTGCCCCGGCCTCCGGCGTGTCTCTCCAGGTAGTGTGCGCCCACCTGGATGGACATGCGCCCGGCGACTTCGCTCATGGGGGTTAACAAGGGCAGGGTTCCATTGGGGAGTTCAACAGTTTCATAGGCAATGCCGGTAACGCCGCTTTTTAGCATGGCGTGGGTCAGGTTTTCGTTGGCTGCCAGGTGCAGATAGGTAAAGAGAAGCAGGTCAGGACGCAAATATTTATACTCGCCGGGCAAGGGTTCCTTGACTTTAACCACCATATTGGCCCGGCTCCACACCTCTTCGGCCGAGGCAAGCTGCGCCCCGGCTTTGACAAAATCTTCGTCGTCAAAGCGGCTGCCCTCCCCGGCTCCCGTCTCTACCAATACGGTATGCCCATGTTCAACCAGTTGATGCACTCCCCCCGGCGTCAGCGACACCCGGTATTCCTGGTCTTTGATTTCTTTTGGCACTCCAACGATCATCATTGATCTCCTTATGAGGTTGCAGAGGTGCAGGGTAACAGGGTAGCAGAATATA
>CAZDMM010001132.1:0-2145 GCA_964505845.1 uncultured Caldilineaceae bacterium | reverse complement strand
GGTCTTTTTTGGCGGCATCGGCGAGCCGCTGATGCACCCCCAACTGCCGGAGATGGTGGCCCGGGCCAAGGCGCTGGGGTCGCGGGTGGAGCTGATTACCAACGGCACCCTGCTGACCGAGCGCCTGTCGCAGCAGTTGATTGAGGCCGGGCTGGACCTGCTGTGGGTATCGCTGGATGGGGCCACCCCGGAGAGCTACGCCGATGTCCGCCTGGGGGCGTCGCTGCCCAAAGTGCTGGCCAACCTGAAGCAGTTTAGCCGGGCCAGGCCCAAAGGCCATCGCCCTATCCCGGAGATTGGCCTTGCCTTTGTGGCCATGCAGCGCAATATCCACGATTTGCCGGAGATCATGCGCATTGGCCGGCAATTGCGGGCCACCCGGCTGTCGGTGAGCAATATCCTGCCCTACACCGAGGCCATGTGCCAGGAGCGGCTGTACGACAAGGTTTTGAGCAATATTACCTTTCATCCCTCCCCCTGGCTGCGGCGCATGAGCCTGCCTAAAATGAATCCGGGCGGCGTGCTCAACCAGGTGCTCAACCAGGTGCTCGACCAGGGTTGGAATATTGAATTTGCCGGGAACAACCTGGGAACAACGAACGACACTTGTCCTTTTATTGAGCATGGAGCAATGGCTATTGGCTGGGACGGCGGGGCCAGCCCGTGCGTGCCGCTGCTGCACAGCCACATCAGCTATTGGGGCACACGGCACTATTTCTCACGCCAATATATCATCGGCAATCTGGTGGAAAAATCGCTGCGGGAGTTGTGGGAAGCGCCGGATCACCAGAGCTACCGTCACAAAGTGCAGGGGTATGAGTTTGCACCCTGCACCTCCTGTGGCGGCTGCGAGCTGGCCTATGAAAACAAAGAAGACTGCTTTGGCAACGAGTTTCCCACCTGCAGCAACTGTTTGTGGTCGCAGGGGGTCATTCAATGCCCGTGATATGCAGGAGATTGGAGATTAATTGAATCTCTAACCTCCAACCTCTCCTGGCCGAAATTGTTCGCTTAGTTGGAGGATATTTATGCTCACCATTAAGGTTTTAGGCTCTGGCTGCAAAAACTGCCAGGTGCTGACCCAAAAGACAAGCGAAGCCTTAGAAGCGCTGGCTGAAACTCAGCCCGATGACTTCGAGGCGACGATTCTCAAAGTCACCGAACCGCAAGAGATTATGAAGTACCCCATTTTATACACCCCCGGCCTGGTCATTAATGAAAAGCTGGTCAGCGCCGGGCGCATCCCCACCCTGGCCGAAATCAAAGGCTGGCTGACCGAGGCGTTGACCGCGCCGGCCTGATCTTACCCTGCCTGTCTGCGCCTGCCTCTTGTGCGATTCGTTCCAAAATGGCTTGCCCATTGCCCAGGCAACAACTCCCTGGCGGGTTTCTCACGTCGTGCAGCGTGGCTGGTTGGGCGCCGAAATCTTACGCAGCCGGAAACCTACTTCGGTGCAAAGTTATGGCGCGCTGTTGAAGCAGGGCTGGCAGAATCTAAAACAACGCTTAACAGTTTCACCCACGTTAGATTTTGCTGCCGGGAACACGGCGCTGGCGGCTGAGGGGGCTTGCTGTAGCAGTTCGGCGGAAATTACTTTATCCGATACCTGGCAGCCTGTGACAGTTAATCCCGTGCTTGCCTCGAGTTGCGGTTCCTCCGGGTGTGGCGCAGCCAACACCTCGGCGGCGGAAAGCAGTTGCCGCCTTAAACCTGCCTCCTTCCGCCAACGCCTGCTCGGCGAAACCTGGAGCGCCTCCCTGATGGTCGCCAAATTTATGGCCCTGGCCTTCTTCTTGGAAGCCTTGATTATCCTCTACATCCCCTCCGAGTGGATCGCCGGCCTCCTGGGCCAACAGAATCGGTGGGCCATCCTGATGGCGGCTCTCATCGGGGCGCCGGTCTACACCACCGAATTGACCGCCCTGCCCATGCTCAGCGGCCTGTTGGCCCAGGGCATGAACCCCGGCGCGGCCCTGGCTTTTCTCATTGCCGGGCCGACGACCACCCTGCCGGCGATGGCCGCCGTGTGGGGCTTGACCACTCGACGCATCTTTTTCCTGTATCTCTCCTTTGTGCTGGTTGGGGCGATTGTGTTCGGGTATCTCTATAGCTTCTCAAGCTGGCTGATTGGCTGAAAGAATGAT
>CAZDMM010001131.1:0-2151 GCA_964505845.1 uncultured Caldilineaceae bacterium | reverse complement strand
ACTAGGCCGATCTTAAAGCAACTGTCAGCCTTTTGGGGCCGTGGTCTATACACTCTAACTCAGCCCAACCGTGCCAAAAAATCCTTATTCATCCGGCATCTTGATGGCGGCTCTAGCAACATCTTTGAACTGGAGCACCAACCCCATCTATGATTTGGCTCAATATGGCATCCATTTTGTGGCCTCACCGCGCCATGCCGACATCTTATTGATCACTGGACTGCTGACTTGGAGTATGGTTGGCTCAGTTAAGGAAGCATTTGCTGTGATGCCGCAGCCGAAGCGAATTGTCACAATGGGTAAATTTGCCGACTTTGCCCATCTTGGCGAAGAATTTGATCCTTTTTTTACCATGTCTTATGCTACTACCACTCTACCTGATGATATGCTAAAAGCTATTGTAGCCCACATTCCAGGTGACCCACCAATCCCAGAAGTTATTATCAAGACTCTGCTTGCTTTATGAGATAGTTTACAGAGGTAATTGCGGTATCCTGAATTAAAATTTCTGGCGGTATGAAACGATAGTATAATAGTGTGCAGCCAACCCCAGAAACGACGCCCGCAGGTCAGCATCAGCCACATGACGGGCGATATCCTCGACGATTTCCTGCGCTTGCTGGCGGAGGCGAGCGGCTTCGCCGGGGTCGGTTTCAATTCGGCTGAGGGCCAATAGGATTTGCCATAACATCCGGCGCGAACCGATGGCTTCGGCAGCCGCGTGCGCTTCTAGCAAGGTCTTCCGGGCTGCCTCGGTTTGACCCATATCCGCTAAGGTTTGTCCTCGCAGATAGAGTGTCTCCGGAATATAGACCCGCATGCCAAATTGATTTAAATTCGCCAGCAAGTCACCCGACGTTGCCAGAGCACGCTCATAGTCGCCCTGCCTTAGCGCCAATTCAGCCTCGGCGAGCAAGAGAAGCTGGAAGAAAATGAGTGTACCTCCCTGATTAAACCCTTTTTTCCCTTGGTCAATAGTAGCTTCAGCTTCGCTGAGATGACCCTGCTGCAGATGAAGTTGCGCCAGTTTGGTCAAGACATACGGCCGGGCGATCCGCATATGTGTTTCGGTGACGGAGAGGGCCAGGTGGATGGTTTCAAGGCCCCGCTCAATGGCTCCCAGACTCCCGTAGACAGCCGCCAGGTCAGCGCGGGTGAGCGCCTGGGGCGTAAGGTAGTTGGCCAATTCACTCAGACGAAGACTTTCTGTCATGATGGCAATAGCTTGATCCGGTTGACCGCGATCCCAATAGACATAACCGACCGCATTTTTACTATAAGACTGACCCCATAGATTAGCGATAGCTTGGCTTATTTGGAATGCTTCCTCTGAGAAGGTCAAGGCCAGATCATAGTCGCCGGCCCATACGGCAAAATCAGCAGCCTCAGCCAGACTATCGGCCAGCATGGGCAGATTGTTCAATTCTCGCCACAGGTTGCTGGCCTCCTGCAAAGACTCCCTGGCTCGGTCCAGGCGGCCGCTGAACCAATAGCACCGAGCTACGTCGTTAAGGATAAATGCCTTCTGCTCAGATAAGTTGAGGTCGCAAGCCATGGCCAGGGCGCGTTCGCCACAAGAGATGGCTTGCAGCATTCTGTTAGAGTGGACGTAGAGGTTCAACAGCCCCCATAAGATTTTGGCCTCAGCCGCCTGGTCGTCCAATTCACGGGCCAGGCTTAGGGCTTGTTCTGCCAGGGCCTCCCCCTGGGCCGGATTAAATGATTGGGAAAGTATAGACCGGAGCGTAGCCTGGGCCATCAGAGCGGCCAGCCGCATGGCAGGCGCATTGTGCTGCCGGGCGACGGCCTCCATTTCTTCGTAAACGGCCCAAGCCTGCTCAAATTGAGCATTCAGTTCTAGCGCCCGGCCCAAGCTGGTGTATAGATGCTGGCAAGTAGTGATCTCAATCTGGGGCAGCAATCCGGCCGCCATGATCCGGCGAGTGGTTTCGTAGTGAGCTACGGCGTCGCCGGCGGCAAAAAGGTGGAGCGCGGCATCACCGGCGGCCAGGCTGTAATGAAAGGCGGCCTCGTCCATCCCCGCTGCCAGGGCGTGATAGGCCAGGTGAGCCGGGTCGCCCTCCTGCAGCGCGCCGACGGCCCGGCGGTGGAGCACCTGCCGGCGGGCGGCGCTGGTTTCCCCATAAATCA
>CAZDMM010001130.1:0-2153 GCA_964505845.1 uncultured Caldilineaceae bacterium | reverse complement strand
ATATTTGGCTCAAAACGGTCTGATTTAAGCTAGATAAGTGCCTGTCACCTTAATCTCGATAATGTTTACTAATTGCCCGGTTGGGGTAAGTTGTACGGGAGAATAATCTAAACGCCTTAAACTTCATACTAAAAGGGGGTTTGTATGCGGTTCAGGCAGATGATTAGCATTTTGTTGTTGTTAGATTTTTGTCTGGTGGCCTGCCAGTCTGAGCCGTCCACCCCGTTGCCCACTTATACACCCTATCCCACCTATACGCCGTATCCTACCTACACCCCGGCCGCGGCTCGGAGTCCCTTACCCTCTGATGAGGTTGAGGCGCTGGTCTGGCCCGGCGGGCCGCGTGAGGATGTCATTCCGGCCGAAGATGCGGCCGATTTTATCGGAGAAAAAGTTACCGTTGAAGGGACAATTCGGCGCACCTACAATGCCGGCAGCGCCGTTTTTCTAAACTTCTCGGAGGATATCAACGCCAAGGGGTTTACGGCTGTTATTTTTCCCGATGATTGGCCCAAATTTCCGACGCCGCCGGAGAACCTTTTTGCCGGCAAATTGGTCAGAATCCAGGGAGTGATTGAGGAATACCAGGGTGCGCCGGAAATTGTCATCAAAGACCCCTGGCAGATTGAAGTAGCCTTAACTTTGGGGCAGCCGGTGGTGAGTCAATGCAACTGCCCAACCGTGCCGCCGCCGGCCGCTACGCCGGAAGTCATCATAACGCCCACCGGGGCGGCCATCATCACGGCTACCGTTGAGCTAACCGAGACGGCTGCGGCCCCGGCGGAACCGGCCATAACCGCCCCCGCTCCGGCCGGTGGAACAATTATTTCATGGCAAGATGCCGCTGCTTATGCCGGCCAGACGGTAACGGTAGAAGGCCGGGTGGTGGATACTTATAACTCAGGCAAAGTGGTCTTTTTAAATTTTGACCAAAATTTCAAGACAACCTTCAAGGCTGTCATTTTTGCCAAAAGCTGGCCGCTCTTTCCAGAGCCGCCGGAAACCTATTATAAAGACAAAACGGTTCGAGTGACGGGTCAAATTCAAATTTATCAAAATGCCCCGGAAATTATTGTTGACCGGCTTGAACAGATTGAAATTGTGGAGTAAGGTTTAACGTGGTTTCTTTACCAACTATTCTGTTGATTTTGGCTGCGGTAAGCATTGGCGCTACGGTCATTGCCATCCTGATTGCCATCCGTTCTGCCCGCGAAGCCCGCAGCGCCATCTTCCCCATCGTGCGTGAAGAAGAAACGGTGCGCGCTCGCCGGGCCAGGGTGGCTATTTTTGCTTTGAGCGCGCTGACCGCCCTGTTCCTGGGAGGCTGGTTGGCTACCCTCCGCCTGCCAATCTTTAACCCCGGCCCGCCCGTCGCCGAAGCGCCTGCAACGCAGCCGGCCGAGCCAACCGCCATAGTTTTTGCAACCGTAACCCCTACTCCCGGTGAGGCCGCCCCGGCCGCTGCCCCCACCCAGCCTCCGCCCGCTAACCCTACCGCTCCCCCGGTGGCCACATCCACCCTGGCGCCGGCCGTACCGGCCACGGCTGCCGCTATTGTTGAAATTTCACCCACGCAGCCTCCGGTCCCCACCCCTATCCTACCCCCGGCCACTGCGATCCCGCCTACCCCGCTGCCGCCAACCGCCACCTCAACCCCGCTGCCCCCAACGGCTACTTCACCCGTCTTTGCCGTTATCCCTACCAGCGGGCCGCGCACCCCGGCCCCTCCCGGCGTTAAAATGGGGCCGATTCAATTTGCCTCCAAAATTACGCCGGATATCGAAGCCATTGATGCCAGGAATCTTTTTCCGCAAGGCATCAAGGCGGTTTACGCAGTCTATCCTTACAGCGGCATGGTGAACGGCGTTAATTTTGCGGCGGTGTGGTATCAGAATGGAACCGAGCTGTGGCGTGATGAGCAGGTTTGGCGCTGGGGATCGGCCGCTAATTTTTACAGTTTTCTCAACCCGCCAGGGGATGGGCTTTACAAATTGGATCTTTACGTCAACGATACCATTGTCGCCTCCGGTCTGTTTGAAATTCGTTGACGTCCTGCCTCCGGTTTGCCGCTGGCTAACGTTTCTACCTCGTCTATGCTGCCTATCATTGAAGTAGATCACCTGACCAAGCATTACAAAAACGCTGAAACTAAC
>CAZDMM010001129.1:0-2156 GCA_964505845.1 uncultured Caldilineaceae bacterium | reverse complement strand
GCGCGGGTCGAGGCTTCCGGGGCCGGCTTAAAGGTGACTTCATCCAGCCGGGGCGCACCGCGCCAATAAGCGGGGTTGGCTTTGACCTTAATCTGCACCCCGGTTTGCCACTCCACAAAGGTGAACGGCCCGGTGCCGACCGGGGCCAGCGCAAACTGTTCTGAGCCTTTTTCGGCGTAATATTTGGGCGGCAGCGCCAGTAGAAAGGCCATCGCCCGCGGAATGATGGGGTTGGGTTTTTCAGTTAGAATATCAACGGTGTAATCATCCACCACTTCCGCCCCTTTGATAAAGGTAAACAGCTTGGCGCCTTCGCCTTTGCTGGCATTATAGGCGTTGAGCGAGAAGACCACGCTCTCCGCGTTGAAAGGTTCGCCGTTGTGGAAAGTGACCCCTTGACGCAGCGTGAAGCGCCAACGGGTTGGCTCGACCGTTTCCCATGAGGTTGCCAGCCAGGGAATCAATTGATTGTCTGAGGTGTTGTTCACCAGCGGGTCGAACATGGTGTATTGCACATTGATAGAAGTCTTGTTGATGTCAACCGTGGGGTCAAGGCTCAACGGCTCCGGCCCCTGCACCACGGTGATCGAACCGCCCTGGACGGTGGTGGTGGCAATGGCTTCTTCAGCCAGCAGCTCTTGAATTTTGGCGGCGCTGGGCAGGCACAGTTTCCAACCAGCTTCAATGATATTGGCGTCTGAAATGGTGGCATAGCTGCTATCGCTGGCGGCTTTGGCATTGGTGGCTTCGACAATGGCCGGAAAAGCCAACGCATTGCCATAGAACTTGTCGGCTATCCGCGATAGCCAATCATCCCCCTGCACCACCACGTCCGACTCGCACGCCACCTCTTCCTGAGCCAGGGTCAACCCCGGCAGCAAGGCTGCCCCAAATACAAGCAAGACTAGCAAGGTTAAAAGTCTTTTGGTATTTTTCATAGTCTCCTCCCTGGGTATATTAATAATTTTCTACGCTGGCAGCACATGCCATTCGTATTTGTACTCAGCCAGAGGGTGGGCGCCCTCCGGGGTAACCACCAAATTGTCTTGCACGTAGATGCCCCAGCGGTCGTCGTCAACCAGCAGACCGGGGTGGATGTTGATAACCATATTCTCTTGCAGTTCATCCTCTGAGGTGGGCAGGCCAATCGGCGGGCGGATGACATTCAAACCAATGGCGTGCATGTCCCAGATGGCCCGCCCGGTGATGTTCCAACCTTCCTCACGGTAGGTCTGCTCGATAGCGCGCGAGATGTCGCCGGCTTTGGCGCCGGGCCGCATGAGCGTTTTGGCCCGTTCCAACGCTCTTAAGGTGGTCTCAAAATGTCGCCGGGCGCGTTCCGGCGGCTCACGGAAAGAGTAGACCCCGGCCAGTTCAATCCAATGACCGCTCGGCCCGGCAAATTCCAGCGATACCTTGATGATGTCGTCGGCTTGAATCGGCCGCTCGCTGGCCGGGTGGATGAAGGGCGGCGCATCGTTGGTCAAATGGGCGATGCCGTCAAAACAGCCGCGCTCGGCCAGCAGGTGGATGGCCTCGGCCATGATTTCGCGCTCCGTTTTGCCGGGGGCCAAAACCTCTTTGACCCGCCCCAGAGCTTCGGCCACAAAGCGATAGGTAGCGGCGGCCTGGGCTATCTCTTCCTGGCTTTTGATGACCATGATCTGGTCGGCCAGCAGCGAGGCATCCTCCAGCCGGGCCTGCGGTAACTCCTTCAGCAGCCTCATCACATTCTCGTAAGCCATTACCTGGTTAAGCCCCACCACGCCAATCCGACTCTGTGACAGGCCCAGGGCTTGCAAAATATTGATCACCTCGCCGGTCATATCCAGGGCAGAGCGCACCTCTTGAATCCAGCCGACGGCTTTGGCCCAGTGCGCCTGCGAACCGGAGCCTAAAATGAGCACCGGGGCATTTTCCAGCGGCAGGACGACGTAACCCGTCCCGCCCCACAGCCGCCAGTCGGAAACGTAGCGGATATAGCCGCGCTGAGTCGCTTCGGCATTGCCGGCGATGACAAGCGCCTGATAACCGGCCTGGCGCATAGCCCCACGCAAAGCGGCATAGCGTCGTTCACGTTCTTGGAGTGAAACCATCTCTCCTCCTCAGAAAATAGCTCTATTCACCGTAGGGCGGCATCCCTATGCCGCCCGCAG
>CAZDMM010001128.1:0-2168 GCA_964505845.1 uncultured Caldilineaceae bacterium | reverse complement strand
CGATGTCCAGTCGGCCCTTTCGGGGTCGATCTGGGGCTGGTCCTCGTCCGAGCTGGGGGAGAAGGAGGCCAGGGCGGGCGGGCTCACCGAGGACGACCGGATGACCAGGCTGGTGCTCGACCGCGCCAACGATCTGGTCAGGTCCGAATGCCCGCGCCATCTCTCCCAGCATGTCGGCGGCTTCGTCATCACCAAGGACCGGCTCGACGAGATCGTGCCGATCGTCCGGACGGCGATGGACGAGCGCAAGATGGTCGAGTGGGACAAGGACGACCTCGACGCGGTCAAGCTGATCAAGGTCGACGTGCTGGCGCTCGGCATGCTGTCCTGCCTGCGGCGCTGCTTCGATCTGCTGGAGACCCACTACAGGCACGACTGGCCGGAGAGGCTGACCCTGGACACGATTCCGAAAGAGGAAGACCCCGTCTACGACATGATCTGCCGGGCCGACACGCTCGGCGCCTTCCAGATCGAGAGCCGCGCGCAGATGTCGATGCTGCCGCGGCTGCGTCCGCGAAGATTCTACGACCTCGTCATCGAGGTGGCGATCGTCCGGCCCGGTCCGATCCAGGGCAACATGGTGCATCCCTATCTGCGTCGGCGGGCTGGCCTGGAACCTGTCACCTATCTCCATCCCAGCCTGGAACCGGTGTTGGCGGAGACCCTGGGCGTTATCTTGTTTCAGGAACAAGTCCTAAAGGTCGCGGCCTGCCTCGCCGGTTTTTCGCTGGGACAGGGGGAACAGTTGCGCCGGGCTTTGGGGGCTGAGCGGGTTGAGCAATTCTATGAAGTCTTCCTGGCCGGTGCACGGGAACAGGGAGTATCGCTCGAAATAGCCGAAGCGGTCTTCGCGCAGTTACGGGCCTTTGGCAGCTACGCCTTCGCCAAAAGTCATGCCGCCGCTTTTGCCGTAGTGGTCTACCAATCAGCCTGGCTGAAGCGCTACCACCCGGTGGAATACCTGGTAGGGTTGTTGAATAACCAGCCTATGGGATTCTGGAATCCTGCCATTCTTTTGGGAGATGCCCGGCGACACGGCATCAAGGTGTTAGGGGTCGATCTTAACCGCAGCCAGGGTCGTTGTAACGTGGATGAGGGTAGAATCCGGCTGGGCTTCAACTATGTCGCCGGGCTAGGCGAGGCCAGCATCGCTAGACTGGTAGAGGTGAGATCAGCGGGGGTTTTCAGCGGGCTGGTGAACTTCTGCCGGCGCACCCGACTGCCGCGGCGGTTAATTGAAAATCTGATTTTGGCCGGGGCGATGGATGGGTGGAGACTACCACGCCGCCAACTGTTGTGGCAGTTGGGACAATTACAGTATATTGAGGAAGAGTTGGACCTGGTCTTTCCCGACGACGGGGTAAGCTTACCCCCTCTCTCCCCCAGCGAGGCAGCGGAGTTAGAGCAAACAGTGATGGGTCTTTCGACCGGCGAGCACGTGATGGAACATTATCGTGGCTGGTTGCGCCGGCGCGGGATCTTGGGGAGCCGGGAGGTGACCCAGTATCCCACAGAGAAGCGGGTGCGTGTGGCAGGCCTGCTGGTGGTCCATCAAAGTCCGCCGACTGCTCGAGGTTTTCATTTCTTGACCCTCGAAGACGCGGAAGGCTTGCTGGACGTCATCGTCCGACCTCAGATTGTGACTCAAATCAAAAAACTGCCATCGTGGCAGGGTTATGGTTTAAATGACCAGACTTTGATCCTGGTAGAAGGCATCGTCCAGCGAGAGGGAAATGTAGTCAACGTTCTGGCAACCCGAATACAGCCTCTCATACCCAACACCAGCCTGGTATAACCGCAAATTCTGGCTAGCGGCTGGCAATTCAAAAGCCATCAAAGCAAGATTCGTTTTTCAACTCTTCGCAGGATTATGCGCTAAATTCATGCCGCGAAAGTCGTGTTTTAGCCAATTTTATCCCTTCTCAACGGCAATTTTTTGGTTCAATCCGGCAGTTTTATGGTGCGAGTCACACAGATTTATGTTCGCTATCGTCACTTTCTGCACAGCAGTCACCTATTGATCATTGAGGGGATAGTGCAGCGAGAGAGCGGGGTGGTTCTAACAGTTCCCCAAAATAGCATCAAACGGTAGCATATGCTGTCAATTTGAAGTACTATCCGATTTAAAGCCCAGCAGGTCATTAGGGGTAATCTTCAAAGCCAGACAA
>CAZDMM010001127.1:0-2168 GCA_964505845.1 uncultured Caldilineaceae bacterium | reverse complement strand
GCGGGACGATCTGCTGTCGCTGCTGCTGGCCGCCCAAGATACCCAGGGCGACGGCAGTGGCATGAGCGACCGGCAGGTGCGCGATGAAGTCATGACCCTCTTCATCGCCGGGCACGAAACCACCGCCAACGCCCTCACCTGGACGTTCTACCTGTTGTCGCAACACCCCGGCGTTGAAGCCAAGTTACAGGCCGAATTAGCCAACGTGTTGGCCGGGCGCACTCCCACGGCTGAGGATACCACCCATTTGAAATATACCCGCATGGTGCTGTCGGAAGCGATGCGGCTCTATCCCCCGGCCTGGGGTATCGGGCGGCTGGCCCTGGCCGATGACGAAATCGGCGGCTATCGGATTCCGGCCAGGTCATCCGTGCTGGTCAGCCAGTGGACGATGCATCGCCATCCAGCCTACTGGGACGAGCCGCTTCAATTCAAGCCGGAGCGATTTGACCCGGCTGATGCTGCCGCCAAAGAGCGTCCTCGTTACGCTTATTTTCCCTTTGGCGGCGGGCCGCGCCTGTGCATCGGTGAGCCGTTTGCCTGGATGGAGGGCGTCTTGCTAATTGCGACCATCGCCCAACGCTTTCGCTTCAGCCTGGCCCCGCAGGCCCGCATTGAGCCGCAAGCATTGGTGACGCTGCGGCCCAAGCATGGCCTTCCGGTGGTGCTGCACCGGTGTTAAGGGAAGTGTGGGTAATTTGCGCAAAGTCCCGGCTCAAGTAGAATAGCTTCCAGGCAGACCGCGTCGGTGGGCGCGGTCTTTGGTTTTAAGACGGCGCTATGGCAACTCAGCAAAGTACAATTCCACGTCTGGCCGCCCTCAGAAACCGGGATTTCCGGCTGCTGTGGGTGGGCTTATTGATTTCAATTACCGGCTCTCAAATGCAGCTCATCGCCGTTGATTGGCACGTGTACCAACTGCTGCGCGGCCAGAGCTATCCGGTACACCTGCTGGGCTGGGATTTTCAGCTACAGGCTCAAGCGTTGGGGCTGGGCGGCCTGGGCCTGGTGCGGGTTTTGCCCATCCTGGTGTTTGCGCTCCTGGGGGGCATGCTGGCCGACACCCAAGACCGGCGGCGGGTCATGCTGTGGTCGCAAAGCCTGGCGACGTTGTTTGCGGCGCTGCTGGCGGCAGCTACCTGGGCCGGATATGAGAATGTCGGCTTGATTTACCTGCTCACGGCCGGGGGGGCGGCGGCCACCGCCTTTGACAGCCCGGCCCGGCAATCGCTGGTGCCCAAGCTGGTGCCGCCGGAGCATCTGAGCAATGCGGTCAGCTTGAACACCCTGATGTTTCAAATTGCCACCATCATTGGCCCGGCCCTGGCCGGAGTGCTGGTGGGAGCGTTCAATATCGGCTTTGTATATGTCCTGAACACGCTGTCATTCCTGGCCGTTCTGGCGGCGCTGTGGGCTATGCATTACCGGGGCCAGGCGGCGGCCCCCAACACGGGCCTGGGCCGGTCGGCCTTGCTGGAAGGCTTGCGCTTTACCTATCGCTCCCGGCTGATCTGGAGCACCATGCTGCTGGATTTTTTTGCCACCTTTTTTGCCTCGGCCCGGACGATGCTGCCGATTGTGGCCAACGATATTCTGGGGGTGGGGGTGCAAGGGTTTGGGTTACTGGCAACCGCGCAGCCGGTGGGAGCGGTTTTGGCCGGGGTGATTATCTCGCTGCGGCGCGAAATTCATCGCCAGGGGCTTGTTTTGCTGGTCAGCGTGGCCATTTATGGCCTGGCTACGGCTTTTTTTGGCTTTTCGACCAGTTTTGCACTGTCATACCTGTTGCTAGGGCTGACCGGGGCCGGCGACACAGTTTCTACCGTCATTCGCGCCACGCTCAGGCAGGTGATGACGCCCGATCACTTACGGGGCCGGATGACGGGGGTCAATATGATCTTTTTTATGGGGGGGCCACAGTTGGGAGAGCTGGAGGCCGGGCTGGTAGCCGCCCTTTGGGGCGCTCCGCTTGCCATTATTTCCGGCGGGGTGGCGACGGTTTTGCTGACCGCTTGGGTGGCCTGGAAATATCCGCAGCTTTTGCATTATCGCAAACAGGAAGAGTTGGTATCGTGAAGTTTGAAATTCAAAAATCGGTGATAATATGGTGGATGGGAAGGCTGGAGGGTTGGATAAAGCGGCTGCCATCTTCCAATCTTCCAGCCCTC
>CAZDMM010001126.1:0-2173 GCA_964505845.1 uncultured Caldilineaceae bacterium | reverse complement strand
AACATTACCCTCAAAACCCAGTGGGATGCCGAAAATCCGGACAATCCGTTGGTTTTGGAATAACGCTAGCGCGCCTCTTAAAAATCCCTGCGGCTCCTGGGCCGGCCGCGGGGATTTTTGGCATGGTGAGCCGATACTCGCGGCTGGCCCCCCACCTATGGATGAGTAGTGCGACAACGTTAAGTTAGATCAATTTTTTACGAAAAATAGGCTTATGTCTGAGCGAAGCTCAGAATTCCTATTATTTTGGCTAACATGACTACATCCCAAACCTTTTTGCAGCGACTCCACCATAATTTAAACATCCTTAAAGAGCGCGAGGCTAAATATCTGGGCAACGCTCCGCCGGAACTACTCAACCAAATCCGCGATCATGCAGCGGCTGTAGTTTTGACCGAGCAGTGGCGGCAGGGCGACTTGAGCGAGGCTGACTGGTATACGGCTCTGCAGCCGTTGTTGGTTGAGATAGGTCAGCGCCGGGGTGAGGCTCAGATCAGTCTAGCCCTCCAAGCTGAGGGTGAGCTGAACCTGGTAGCCGGTAGCCAGTATAACCTAGGCGGCAACTTTCAAGGCGCAATTGTCAACATTCAGTCCCCGCAGGTAGTCCCAACCACTCTGCCCCACCCGGCGATTGACCCGGCGGAGGCGGCCCGCCGCCTGGCCCAGATGCCCACCACCGGCCCCATCCCGCCGATTACCCCGCTGCCGCCCGGCTCGCGGCTGCCGTACAGCCCCAACCCGCTCTTTGTGGGCCGGGAGGATGATCTACGAAGTTTGGCCGCCGCCCTCAAGGGGGGACTGGCCGCCGCCACCGGCCTGGGCGGACTGGGCAAAAGCCAACTGGCCGTTGAGTTTGCCCACCGCTACGGCCATTATTTTGCCGGGGGGGTCTTTTGGCTCAGTGTGGCCGAAGCAGCCAACGTCCCGGTGGAAATTGCCGCCTGCGGCAGGCGGGAGTGTCTCAACCTGGCCCCGGATTTTGAGAATTTGGATTTGCCCACTCAGGTGCGGTTGGTGCAGGCCGCCTGGCAAGCCGAAATCCCCCGCCTGCTGATTTTTGACAACTGCGAGGACGAAGCCTTATTGGCCCACTATCGCCCGCCGAGCGGCGGCTGCCGCCTGCTCATCACCAGCCGCCGGGCTGAGTGGGAGCCCAGCCTGGGGGTGCAGAACCAGCCGCTCAAGGTGCTGGCGCGGGGGCAGAGTGTGGAACTGCTACGCAAATTAACGACCGCCGACGGCGGACCGAAGACCGCCACTGTAACGTTAAACGTTGAACGTTCAACGTTTAACGAAATTGCCGCCGAACTAGGCGATCTGCCCCTGGCCCTGCACCTGGCCGGGAGTTTTTTGCGCCAGTACCGCTATGAGGTGACGCCCGAAGCCTACCTGGCCGAACTGCGGGCCGGAAGCCTGCTGCAGCACGACTCCCTGCAAGGGCTGGACCTGACCGTTTCCCCCACCCAGCACGACCTGCACGTAGCCCGCACCTTTGCCCTGAGCTATAACCAATTACTACTCCCCAATAACCAATTACCAATTACCAATTACCCTCCCAACGCACCTGCCCCCGAATGGGGGTTAGCCTTAGCCTTACTGGCCCGCGCCGCCCATTTTGCCCCCGGCGAGCCGATCCCCCGCGCGCTGCTGCTCAAAACCGTTGACCTGCCCGACGCCGCCGCCCGCCGCCAGGCCAGCCGCGCCCTCAAACGCCTGACCGACCTGGGCCTGCTGGAGAGCGAGGGCGATGAGGGCGCCCTAACCCTGCACCGGCTGCTGGCCCGCTTTGTCCGGGAACGAGCCGCCGCTGCCGAGGTGCAGCCGGCGGTGGAGGAAGCCGTGCAAGCCGAAGCCGGGCGGATCAATGAGGCAGGCTATCCCGCTCCCCTGCTGGCCTGGCAAGCTCACTTGCGCTTTGTCACCGACACCGCCCTAAGCCGCCAGGATACTCTAGCTGCCCAACTGAGCAATCGGTTACTGTATCATTTGCATATGAGCGGCGATTATCGTGGGGCGCAGTTTTATGCTGAACGGGCCTTGCGCATCCACGAAAGCGCCCTCGGTCCCGACCATCCCGATACCGCCCAAAGCCTCAACAACCTGGCCGCTTTGCTTCAGTCGCAGGGCGATTATGAAATGGCCAAGCCGCTGTACGAGCGCGCCCTGGCCATCC
>CAZDMM010001125.1:0-2180 GCA_964505845.1 uncultured Caldilineaceae bacterium | reverse complement strand
TGCAATGGTTTGTGACCGAACAATTGGAGGAAGTAGCCACGATGAGCGACCTGCTCAACACCGTTAAACGGGCCGGCGAGGCTAACCTGCTGCTGGTAGAAGATTACCTGGCCCGCAACCCCCGCACCGATGCGGCCGGTGGAGGCGAGGCAGCGGCATAGAAAGACGCCATCAATAAAAAAAGTCCGGCTCTACTTGAAGCCGGACTTTTTTATGGCTAATTGGCTCTGACCATTGCTCTCTTACCCTCAACCGTCGGGGGCCGAGCCGGAAGCTGGCTGGTAACCCACAGGGCTGCGGCCAGTTCTACGCCGATCACCTGCTCATGGCCGGTGGCGCTCAACCTCAGGCGGAGCGGCCCATTAAACGGGGCGCGGTTGACCAACTCAAACGGCGCACCCGGCACCAGGCCGATTTCGGCCAAATATTTTAACTTTTCCGGCTCACGGGTTTTTACCCGGCTGATCTGGCCTGTGGCCCCTGGCGGGATCACCGTCAGGGGTTTGTCGTTTAGCTCTGTTACTTTGCCGTCGCGGGTGGGGATAGGGTCGCCGTGGGGGCAGGTGGCCGGATGGTTCATCAGTTCGTCCATGCGGTCTTCCAGCCGCTGTGTGATCCCCTTTTGCAGCTCATCGGCTTCTTCGTGAACCTCGTGCCAGCCAAATTTTAGCACATCCACCAAAAAACGCTCTACCAGGCGGTGGCGGCGAATCCCCAGCAAAGCGGCTTTATGGCCGGAGGGCGTTAGCCGCACCCCGCGATAGGGTAGATGATCTACCAGGCCGCCCTGGTGCAGCCGCCGCACCATGCGCACCGCCGCCGGCCCGGAAACGTTGAGCCGCTCGGCCAGGGCTGTGGTGCTCACCCAGGTACCGCCTTGCCCCAAACGGTAGATTTCGGACAGGTAGTCACGCATGGTAGAGCTGATATCTTTATTGGGGATGGGCAACATATCCGAATCCACGGTAAATTTACCTCAAAAAGTAAACAGGGTTATAAAAAATCTTGTCTGAGCCAATCACACAACTTAAATGGGGGCTATTGAACCCTGGCGCAACATGCTGTAGTATCTACTCGGCGCTGTTGAAAAGCAACTATAGCATCAAAACAATAATTTGTAAAGAGAATTTTTTAAAATTGGTTTTAAGAGAAGGAGTAAAAACTATCGTGTCTCGTCAAGTTATTTTGTTGTTGATTGTCTCTATTTGGGTGACTATTTTACCTGCCGAAGTTCTGGCTGCGCCGCCTCAGCAGGAGGCCGCCGGGCAGGATTATGTTGTCCAGGCCGACGACTGGTTGAGCAAGCTGGCTGAAAAGTTTTATGGCGACCCGCTGGCTTATCAAGCCATCGTAGAGGCCACCAATGAAAAGGTGGCGGCCGACAGCAGCTATGCCACCATCACCAATGCCAACGTAATCGAAGTGGGCCAAAAATTATACATCCCTACCGCTCAGGAAGCCTCGGCGCTGCTGGGTGAGCAAGTGCCCTTCCTCAGTGGTGACCTGACCATCTATTCCGGGCGCGGGGAGGCTTTGGTTGGCCCCCTGATTGACCAGTTTGAACAGGAAACCGGCCTGAATGTGGAAGTGCGTTACGGCGATACAGCCGAGATGGCGGCGACCATCCTGGAAGAGGGTGACAACAGCCCGGCGGACATATATTACGGCCAAGATGCCGGCGCTCTGGGCGCCTTGGCCCGGGCCGGACGCTTATCGCCCCTGCCCGAAGATGCCCTCAACTTAGTGGAGCCGCGCTTTCGCTCCCCGGAAGGGTTGTGGGTGGGTACCTCGGGCCGGGCGCGGGTGGTCATTTATAACACCGCCAGCCTGACGGAGTCTGACCTGCCGGACGATATTTTTGGCTTCTGCGATGCTCGCTGGCAGGGCCGGCTGGGTTGGGCGCCCACCAATGGCTCTTTTCAGGCCTTTATCACCGCCATGCGCGTCCTTGAGGGTGAAGCTCGCACCCGCGAGTGGCTCACCTGCATGCAGGCCAATGAGCCGCTTGTTTTTCCCGGCAACGCCCCCATTGTTCAAGCGGTAGCGGCAGGCGAGATTGAAGCCGGGTTTGTCAATCATTACTATCTTTTTGGCTTCTTAAAAGATAACCCCGCTTACCCGGCCCGCAATTATCATTTCCGGGCCGGAGATACCGGCGCGATGATTAACGTAGCCGGGGT
>CAZDMM010001124.1:0-2188 GCA_964505845.1 uncultured Caldilineaceae bacterium | reverse complement strand
GATTACGGCCAGTTACAAAGCGATCAAAAACACAATATCATCAAGTTCGGTACGACCAAAAGAGGGCGGCAACGGTACAAGTGTAAAAGTTGCGGGAAGACCTTTACCGAAACCAAAGGGACGCTGTTTTATCGCCGCCGCACCGCCGAAGCTGAGATTATCGATACTTTGGCCCATATTGCCGAGGGCAATCGGATCAGCAGCCTGGTCCGTACCAAAGGCCACAAAGAGGACACGATTGGTGAGTGGATACGGGAGGCGGGTCAACACGCCGAAGCGATTGAAGAAGTGCTGCTGAGCGATTACCAGTTGGACCGGGGCCAAATCGACGGCTTGTGGGCCTATGTCGGCAACAAGGGAGAGAAAAAACTATCCTGAAACCGACGAAAGTGGTCAGTTTTGGCGAGCGACGATGCTGGATCGGGATACTCGCTTGCGGGTGGCTCGTGGCATTGCTAAGACTGAGACCCAAGCGGCCATGGGGGTGTTCCAAACCTTGAAGCGACGCGGACATCCTGAGGCTCCACCACCCACCATCTCCGACGGCTGGGGCGGCATTGATGAGGCCATGATCGAAGTCTACGGTCAAGCGCCTCAATATCAAGGGGTGGGACGCCCCCCAACTCGGAAACGACCTCAGCCCGGTTGGCAGTACGTACAAGCGGTCAAACAGCGGGAACACGGTCGCATTGTCGGCGTTGAACTGCGGGTCATTTTCGGTGATCCCATCAAAACGCTCGAAACTTGGCGGACCAGTCGGGCAGAAATATTCTGAATTGTGTCCCCACACCTACCTGACTTTCCACTTCCGCATGACCACCATGGGCCTCGACCAGTTGTTTGACAATAGCCAAGCCCAGGCCCGACCCACCGGTGGCTCGATTACGTGACTTTTCCGCTCGCCAGAAGCGGTCGAAGAGGTGTGGTAAGTCTTCTGGAGGAATCCCCGGCCCTGTGTCGCTGACCAATAATTCAACGCCCCCCGAGGCTGGGCGGGCAGCAACCGTAACCCGGCTACCCGCAGGAATATACCGCAGCGCATTGTCCACCAGGTTGGTAATGATTTGGGTTAGCCGTTCGGGGTCGGCCTGGATCTGCGGCAGATTAGTCGCCACGTCAGTCTCCAGGCTAATCTTCTTCTCTTCGGCCCGCAGGTGCAGCCGCTCGCCGACTTGCCAGACGAGCGCACCAGGATCAATGAGCTGTTTTTCCAGTCGAAGCTGTCCGGTCTCAGCCAATGACAGGGTGCGCAAATCACTGATCAGCCGGTTGAGCCGTAAGGTCTCGTGGTGGAGTGAGGTCAATTCTTCAGGTGAGGCGGGCAGCACCCCGTCGAGCATCGCCTCCAGATTGCTCTGAATGACGGAGAGGGGGGTGCGCAGTTCGTGAGCGACATCGGCGATCATATTCTGGCGCTCGGCGGCATAACGCTGCAAGGACTCGGCCATCTGGTTAAATGTCAGCGCCACCTGGCCAACCTCATCCCGAGCCCCGACGACAGCGCGCTGGCTCAAGTCGCCCTGGGCAATACCCTGCGCCGCCGCCGACAGGCTGCGCAAAGGCCGCACGACCTGGAAGAACAGCCCTGAGCCGAGCACCAGGGCCACCACTCCAGCCATCAGGCCCGCCCATAAGACGGAACGATTGACCGCCCTGAGAAAATCGCTCGCCGGAGTCGCCGGGGCGGCAAAGGGGGTGACAATTAAGGTGCCGACCTGCTGCTCATTCAGTGTGATCGGCATCCCTCGCCCGACATCGTCGGCAGGCAGGTGAGTTCCAAGCAGGGCTTCGGCGGTATCGGCCACAACCCTGCCCTCGGTGTTGGCCAGGATCAAGCGGTTGCCAAACATCGCCCACATGCTGTCACCCATCATCATGCCGGATTCGCCATGCTGGCTATGATCGGCGCCCTCGCCCATATGGCCTATCGTGCCCTCACCGCCCATCATCCAACCTTGTTTCATGCCGGGGGCCGCCGGACCGGCCAGCCAGGGATTAGCCAGCATCGTACCAACCCCGTCCCATGAGCCGGTTCGAGCGTAGTAATCGGCCAGCAGTGGGGACAGGCGAACGGCCCACTGCTGGCCGGTCTGGGTTACGTACAATTCAAACTGGCCGGTGGTGGCCCGACTGGTCAGAAACACGATCACGCCGGTTCCGACCAGGATGACCAGGGCAAACGCGCCCA
>CAZDMM010001123.1:0-2193 GCA_964505845.1 uncultured Caldilineaceae bacterium | reverse complement strand
TTGAACCCAAAGGGGCGCACCTGCTCAGAGAAGATAAATGGAAAGAGGATTTTCTTAAAGAGATTGAGCGCGAATACAAGATTTACGTGATGTATGAAAGCAAAGAATTTAAATTGTACGGTCTGCCCTTTTACAATGAACAATTCACAAAGGCAGAGTTTGAAGATAGTTTTAGCCAATTTTTGAGCTAAAAGCAGCTTTTGCAAAATACATTGGGAGAATCAAAGAAATTGTCATTGCCCGAACCCAACCCTAAAATCCAACAAATCCTGGCCGCCTTTGGCCCCTTTGATGGCGTTTACCAGCGCCAGGCGGTGGATGAGGCGATTGCCCTCCAAGAAGAAATCACCCCCCACCTGATCCATATTGTGGAAGATGTCGCCGTTCACCCGCTGGATTACCTCAATGCCGACTCGATGGCGCCCACCTATGCGGTCATGCTGTTGGGCTATTTCCGCGAGGTGCGGGCGCACCCGGCCCTGATCAAGCTGTTCAGTTTGCCCCAGGTGGCACTGGAGCCGCTCTTTGGCGACCTCATCACCGAAGATTTGTCCATGATCCTGTACCTCACCTGCGGCGGATCGCTGGAGCAAATCAAAACGTTGGTGCTCAACCAAAAGGCTTATGAGTACTGCCGTTCAGCCGCCTCCGGGGCCATGGTCTATGCCGTCATCGAGGGAGTCGCCGACCGTAGCGAGGTACTGGCCTTTTTCGGCTCGCTCTTCACCGGGAATGAGGCTGAACCAGACTCGGTCTTTTGGAGTTCGATTGCCGGTGATATTTACGATTTGTACCCGGAAGAGCTGATGGAGGTCATCCGGCGGGCCTATGACCGGGAGTTGATTGATCCCATGTATATTGGTCTCGACTCCTTTGAAGAGGCGCTGCAGGAGGGTCAAGAAAAAACTCTGGCCCAAACGCGAGAGCAGATGCAGCGCTGTTCCTTTGATGACCTGCACGCCCGCATGTCGTGGTGGGCCATGTTCGAGGCGGAGACAGAGCTGTTGCCTCGCAAACCGGCGGCGCTGGCTTCAGCCCACAAGCGACAAAATCAGAAAAAAGCCCGGCGCAAAATGGCTAAAGCCTCTCAAAAGAAAAATCGCCGCCGTAAATAAGCCTGACCTCCTTACCCCCAAAATTAAATGAGCCTTTCCCAAAGCTGCTTGAATGGAAGATTGGAGGATTGGAAGAGCAGGCAGCGTCCAACCTTCCAGCGCATTACTGAACTGGTTATCAAACCCCATAAGATTAACCGGACGCTGTTCCGTTTAAGCCTCTTTTAACATTTAGGCTTTATAATCCCCTTACTTCCCCATTTTTAATTGTTTCAACTTAAGGAGGAATCAATGATGGATCGAGTTTATGTGATGCAGTTGGTGCGCTCTTTTCAGGTGGGTGAGCTGAGCCGGCGGGAGTTTTTGCGCCGGGCTACTCTGGCTATCGGCAGCGCGGCCTCGGCCAATGTGCTGCTGGCGGCCTGCGCCGCCTCGCCGAATCCCACCGCGCCGCCGGTAGTGGAGCAGGCGCAGCCCACCCAGGCTCCGCCTACCGCTACTATGGCTCTCGCGGCGGTATCACCGGTAGCTACCCCCGCGGCGACAACGGCATCTACTCAAGCCGCCGGTTTGCTGACTGAAATGGCGCAGTATCAGGACGCTGCTGGCCAAAACCTGAGCGGCTACCTGGCCCGACCCCAGGATGAAAGCCCCAAGCCGGCGGTGGTGGTGATCCAGGAGTGGTGGGGCTTGAACGACCATATCAAGGATGTGGCCAATCGTTTTGCCAAAGAGGGCTTTATGGCCCTGGCCCCCGACCTGTATCATGGCGTCGTTACGACCGAGCCGGATGAGGCCCGCAAGATGGTAATGGCCCTGGATATGGCGGCGGCGGTCAAAGAAATTCAGAGTGGGATTGACTTTTTGCTGGGGCAAGATTACGTGGCCGGGGAAAAAGTTGGGGTAGTTGGTTTTTGCATGGGCGGTGGTTTGGCGCTGCGTACCGCCCTGGCCGAGGATAATTTAGGAGCGGCGGTGGCTTTTTATGGGCAGCCTTTAAAGCCTGAAGAAGCTAAAAATGTCAAAGCGCCGGTGTTGGGCTTGTATGGCGCTAACGATAACGGCATTCCGGTGGATGCGGTCAAAGCCATGCAGACGGCTTTAACGGAGGCCGGCATAGAGAACGATTTTCACGTTT
>CAZDMM010001122.1:0-2196 GCA_964505845.1 uncultured Caldilineaceae bacterium | reverse complement strand
TAAAATTCATCCGGGTAAGTCCTCATCTATCAAGACGGTATAGCTCCAACACCTATACTATTGTAGAAACAGGCTCAAGAGTAGTCAAAAAGACTTAAGTTGAACTGATACCACTCATCTCCGCTCGTAAATATCACTTCACCGATTTTCCTTTGCCCCCCTTAAGAATCTGCTGCCAGGTCTGGCCGCCGTCTTGCGATAAATGGAGATCGCCCAGGAAGGTGGCCAGGGCTATCTCGTCAATCTTGGTCGGGTTAACCGCGATATAGGCAATCGCATCTTCAGATGAGATAGCCGGCGCGCCCAAGGGCAGGACTTTTTTATTCGCCAGGTCGTAGGCCGACAAATCACTGTAGCCAAAAAAGAGCAAAGCGCCACTCGGGTCGAAATCAGCGGCAATAGCCGGGCTGTTCTCATTGATCAGCTCAAAGTTATCGCCATAATCGGACGAAAGGAAAAGCCCTCCTTCTGTAGCGATGGCTACGATATTCGGCTCGGTCGGATGCACGGCGATCCGCGCCGGCCTGCTGGCGATCCCCAACAGGCGACTCTCCTGCCACGTCTGTCCATCGTCCAGGCTGTAATAAGCGCCCAGAGTCAGCTTGGAATTGGGTACGCCATTGAAGATGTAGATGGCATGATTCTGATAGCCCACGCCCAACAAATTAAAAGCGCTTTCCCCATCAAAGCCCAAATGGGTCAGGGTTTGGCCTCCATCGGCGCTCTTGACCAGTCCAAATGGCGTAGTCAAGTTGGTCGTCGGGTCGGGATAACCGCTACTATAGAACCCATCGCCGGTCGCCGAGTAGCCCAGATAGTCGTGCTTGGGCAGATCTGGAACAGACCACACGCCATCAGCAAAGATACGGAGGCCCTCATTGGCGGCCACAAAAAGTTGACGGCCATCAGCCGAGAACCCCAGGCCCCGCAGTTGGGCTATTTCCACATCCCATTGTTCAGCCGTAGGTTCGGCCCCTTCGACGCTTGCGCCGGCGGCAGTAGGCGTCGCTATATTTGCCCCAAGATTAGGGCTGTCACCCGGAGAAGACGCCGCTTCTCCCGGCGATTGGGCCTGAGCCAATTCCGCTTCAATCGTCTGTTGAAAGACCTCCAGCGGTTGCGCCCCGGCGATAGGCGTGTCATTGACAAAAAAACCAGGCGTTCCGCGAATGCCTAACTGTTGCGCCTCGGCAGTATTGCCCTCAACCACCTTTAAATATTTTTGCGAATCAAAGCACTGGTTGAAGGTCGCTATGTCCAACTGCAACTCCGTAGCAAAGGCTTTCAGGGTTTCTGTGTTAAAAGTCACCTGTCCAGCCCTGGCAAACAGCAAATCATGATATTCCCAGAATTTGTCTTGATCGCCAGCGCACTCGGCGGCCAGAGCAGCCGCAACTGAATCCGGCCCTTTTATCGTATAGTGTTTATACACAAAACGCATCTGGCCGCTCTTGACATAGGCTTCTTCAAGCCGGGGGGCGACCTCCTGGGTATGACGGGTGCAGAAAGGGCATTGAAAGTCACTATACTCGACCATAACCACCGGAGCGTCCGCTGCGCCTTTGCTGCGGCCGCCTGCCTGGACAATATCCGTGATCAAGTTAGCGGAAGCCTGGGTTGTTGGCGGAGCCGCGACTGGCGCTATGGCGGCCGAGAGCGCGTTCTCAGCCGGGCTGGTCGCGTTGGTCGCCAGAGAAGTAACCTGATCCAGGGCCGGTCGAGCCAGGTAGCCTAACACCGCTCCCAGGGCCACCGCTAGGATGGCCAGGCTCATCCCGGCCATAAAGTAGCGCCAGGAGCGAGCCTGGACTTCGGTTTGGTTGTCGGAAGCCGAATCGTATATCTTGGGTTCATCTGACCGGGCTTCTTTGTCATCGAGCAGAGTCTCCGGTTCATCTGGAAGCGTGTCCAGGGTGTCTTGAGAAATCACCTTTTCTTCGAGGGTCATCTAAAAATCCTTTCGGCCATCAATCTGCGCTTGGGGCCGCCGTGGCGCCAGCTTTGACCGGAGCCGCGGTCTTACTGCCAAGTAACGCCTCGCGTTGAGTTTCCAATTCGGCCAGGCGGGTGACTTCGGCGATTTCAGCCTCCAACGCCTGTTGCTGAGCGCGGAGCGTCGCCAGCCATTCTTGTGAGGTAGCCGGGGGGTGATGACCGACGCTTGCCTGGCCGCCCATATTTTTGCCCATCAGCCAC
>CAZDMM010001121.1:0-2196 GCA_964505845.1 uncultured Caldilineaceae bacterium | reverse complement strand
TATCACCGAGGCGATTACGGCCAACGATCTGCATGGGCAAGTCCACCAAAACATTCCTATCGAGGAAAGCGAGATCCGAGCCTACTATGATAGCAACCAGGCCCAGTATAACAGTCGGCCCTATAGCGAAGTGCGTGAGGAAATCCGCCAACTGCTAGCCAGCCAGAAAGAGGGTGATTTCATGGCCGACTACCTGGCCCGCCTGCGGGAAAACGCCTCGGTGAGTGTAGAGTACGCTTTACTGGACATCCCGGCCCCGACGGAGGAGCAACTCCAGCAGTACTACCAGGATAATCAGGCCCAATTTACCCAGCCGGCGGCGGCTATCGTGGACGAAATTCGGGTGCGGGCTACCGGCGATGAGGCCGCCGCTGAAACCCAGGCCAACGAAGCCCTGACCCGTCTGCGCACCGGTGAGGAATGGGCCAGCGTCGCCGAGGAGATTTCAGTTGATCCTTTCATCGAAGGAGGCCTCTCCATTCCGGCCGAGACTCGTCCGGCCCCTTACGATGAGGTCGTCGCCACCTTGAGCGAGAACAAGGTCGGTGAAGTCTTCCGGGCTGGCGATTTTTTCTACATTGTCCGCCTGAAAAGCCGGGAGCCGGAGCAGGTTTGGCCCTTTGAAGTGGTGCGCCCGCAGGTTGTGGCAGTGGTACAGGCCGAAGCTGAAGCCGGATGGTTTGAGCAAGTGAAAGATCGGACTCTGCTGACGATCAACGGACGTCGCATGACCGCTGGCGAGTTTTATCGCGAGTACAAGGAATTGCCACCGGAGACGCGCACGCAATTTAGCGGCGCCGACGGACTACGCCGCCTGACCGACCAACTGGTTGAACGGCTCTTATTGGCCGAAGACGCCAGCAAGAAGGTGCTCCCGACCGAGAACGAGGCCGAGATTGAGGAGAATCGGCTACTCGTGCTGCGGCAAATGCTCCACCAGGAAGAGGTAGATGACAAAATTGAAGAAGTGACCGCTGAAGAGGCGCGGGCCTACTACGACCAGCACCAGGAAGCTATGGTCAGTCCGCCCCAGGCCCGCATCAGCTATATCCGCATCGGCCTGGGCCAGACTGAAGATGACCGGCAACGCGCCCAGGCCAAAGCCGACGAAGCCTATCAGAAGGTCGCTCCGTTAGGATTGTTAGGGGGCGGCCAGGGCCTGGATTTTGCCCAGGTGGCCCGTGAATATTCAGAGGATCCCGAAACGGCCGCAAAGGGCGGTGAGCGGCCCGGCTGGGTCGGCGAGAGTTATGATTTAATCTCTGAGTTGGCCGAGCACCCCTTCCACGCCCAATTTTTGTATCGGCCGGAGGGGAGCATTACTCCGCCTTTTGAATACCAGGGCAGTCTTTACATCGTTCAGGTGCGCGAGAAACGCCAGCCCCAGCCGCTCACCTTTGAGGAAGCTGAGCCGCTCATCCGCGATGAGTTGACCCATCAGAAGCACGACGCGCTGGCCGAGCAGCTTTCTCAGAAGTTAATCGAGCAGGCTCAACTGGTGATTTATGAGGCGGTGTTACGCGATTTGTTTACCTCTCAGTCAGCGAATGGATCTTGAAAACAGGAATGACGGTAATTAATGCGAACTGCTCATCTATTAATTTCTTGACGAAAGACAAGAAGTTGCTATAATTTGAAATCTTACAAAAAGTAAGAATCTTTAGAAAATGTATAACGATGGGGTGAAATATTTCGGTGCCCACCAGATGTTCCGCTCGGCGAAGTTCTCACCGTCTACGCTGGGGAAGCTGCTTTCCGCTACTGGATCACCGAGCGGCGCATTATTCGCCCGGAGCAGGTGGAAGTGATGTTGCCTACCACCGGGCCAACTGTGACCCTCATCTCTTGCTATCCGTATTTAATTGACAGCCACCGGATCGTGTTATTCGGCGAGTTAGGGTAGTGACGTTCAAATCAAGAGGGATTGGCTTGTGCAGGAGGGACTTAAGCTATGGCAGAACGACCCAACCCAGCCTTACCCGCCATTCGACCCCGTAAAGGTCTGAGCTTGGCGGCTAAACTAACCCTACTGGTCATTCCAGTGATTATCATTATCACCGGCTGGATCTTTTGGCAGCAACTTCAGCAATCACCCACCCGCCAGGCTGGCGTTAACATCCCTCCCTACGGCGTGGTGACGGTACGCTTGAGCACCGACCCCTTCCCCGCTCTGGCGACGGGGACGGTGCAGATGAC
>CAZDMM010001120.1:0-2198 GCA_964505845.1 uncultured Caldilineaceae bacterium | reverse complement strand
GTTCTCTCCGACAAGCTGCTAGCGAAACCCCAAAATGGGCGAGATCAGACGATACCTGAACTAATCTGAGTTATAACTCGCTACCAAATCAATTTGGAGGTGAACCTTACCCGCGTAGTTTAGCCAGCACAGGATGACCTCCGGTTCCTGCCCAAGCATTTGTCTGACCACATGCCGATAACGTTGAATTTGGGCCAGGTAATCTGTTTTTGAGAGCAAGAGACTACCTTCAACTTCATCTCGAACTGTATCAGTTTTAAACTCCACCACCGTCCAGATTTCGCCCTGCCGGAAAAGAGCATCGATACTACCTGTTTCGATCACCTCATCAATGGTAATAGTGTACGGCACTTCGTGAAACCGTTCGACTGCTTGATCCATGGTATGATAGAGGGGATGGCTTTGGAAGCGACGAAGCAGACGGCCGCTCTGTTGCACCGCAGTAGTCACTTGATGATCATCGATTAAGCCGTAGTTGTGAGCCTGGGCAGCCAGCCACGCTTCGAAATCATTCCCAGAAAAACGCCATGCCGCTAGCGCCTTATGAACTAAATTTCCTACAACCCACGCGGGCGGGCTATGTTGTGGAGTGGTCGGGATAATCCGCCAAACATACGCCGGCCGCTCGCTGTTAGCAGTTGCGGTTGGTGGGGTGGTAATAGGTCTTAAAAAAGAAGGAGGGAGGGGAGTAGGCCACTCCGGTTCAATCTCCACCCGATGTTTAGAACGCTTCCGACTATACTCCGGTTCATAAATGGTACAACTGATAGGCACTTCACCCACCACCAAAGTTAACTCAATGGCCTTCGATCCCACCGCGTTGTAGTCAATCTTTTTATCGGTTAGCCCTAATATCTCCGACCCACTTAATTCCTTCAACCAGCCGCGGCCTTTACCCAGGATGTCGCCCTTATTTAACTCAGTGTATCCACTGAAGAGTACCCTTTCTTGAGCCCGAGTCACGGCGACATAAAGAAGCCGCTTCGCCTCGGCTTGCTCTTGGTCCTGGGCTAACAGTTTAGCCAAGCGATAGCCAGATGATACGGCTTTGGTTTCATCCCTAAGAGACAATAGGATGCCCAATTCTGGATCAAGAATAACTTTATCTCGCACGTTTGACTCGTGGCTGATATCTCCAATTACAACGATAGGGAACTCCAACCCCTTGGCGGCGTGAATAGTCATCAACTGAACCGCTCCATCGGCCATCGCTCGCGCCTCACCTTCACGGGTGTCGCTATCTCGCAAGTTATTGATATGGGCGAGAAATTCGGTCACGCTTACCAGGTTGATGGTGGTTGCATCGGTCAGTAGCTTGGCTACATTGCGTGCGCTGCGTTTTTGCCCGGCCTGGATTAAAGCGGCCCGGTAGCCGGTCAGATCTACAAATTGTTTTAATAGATCGGCCACAGGGATACGTCCGATCTGACCGTGCAACTGTTCGATCAAGGTAATGGCCCGGTTGACCTGTCCCTGGTCATAATTACTTAACACAACACTGCCCTGTTTGAGCGTATCCCATAATGAGGTTGACGACTCCAAACTGGCCTGGCGCAAGTGATACAGGGCTTCATCGGAGAGAGCCAGGGCCGGCGAACGCAGCAGGCCGGCCAGCGCCAGGTCGTCGGTTGGATCGGCTAATGCCTGGAGGGCATTCAGCAGATCACGAATTTCAGCACGCTGGTAAAAACCTTTGCCGGCAACGGTTAGGAAGGGAACCCCGGCGCGTTCGAGGGCATCTTCATATGGAGCGAAGGAGGCGGCTGCGCGACATAGAATGACGATATGTCCGTAATTGAGCAATTCGGCATTTGCGCCAAC
This sequence comes from uncultured Caldilineaceae bacterium, assembly GCA_964505845.1. GTDB lineage: Bacteria > Chloroflexota > Anaerolineae > 4572-78 > J111 > DSQQ01. The sequence continues at coordinate 377 of CAZDMM010001120.1, read as the reverse complement.
CCCAACAAACATTTCTTGTTCTTCTACCAGGGTAATTAAGCGGCTGACCAGGGCATCGGCTGCCTGATCTAAAGCGCCGTCTTCTTTGTTGCCAATGGTCAGGTGCAATTCGAGATGAGGCTCGACAAATCCGGCTCCCGGGTGTTGACGATCAGGCTCCAGTTTAGCAAATGGCTCTACCCAGGGACGCAACGAGTCGGCTGTCGTACCCAATACTGGAGCTAATAACGCATTCATACCCTCAATCAGCGCCTTGTGCGCCCGATACGACCTATCCAGCGACACCGGCTTACCCCCATCGGCCTCTATCTGGATACGTTTACGCTGAAAGACAGTTACATCAGCGCCTCGAAAGCGATAAATCGACTGCTTGGCAT
>CAZDMM010001119.1:0-2211 GCA_964505845.1 uncultured Caldilineaceae bacterium | reverse complement strand
AATCCTGCATGACCCGCCGGGCCAGTTCGTCCACTTCGTCAAGATCGTTGCCGTACTTGGGCGCGTGCAGAAGGCGCTGCCGCACCACCTCGCCGCCGTCGTTCTCAAAGTTGGCGGCCAGGGCGGCCAGCACCCCGGCGGCGGTCAATTTTTTCTCCTCAAAAACCAGCTTTTTCAAAGCCAGCAGCGCGTTGGCCACGTTGGTCACGCCCGATTGCAGGCCGCTGACCACATCGTACAGCGGCCCGCCTTCTTTGACGGTCAGGCCGCGTTGCAGGCAGTCGTCCACCAGCGCGGAGCAAAAGGCGTCGGGGACCAGCTCTTCCAGGCTGATGTCGGCCACGGCGTCGAGGTGGAACGAGGTGCGGGCGTAAAACATATACTGCTCGTAAAAAGCGTCGTACAGTTCCTCAAACGAGTTGAAGGCGGTTAAATCGCCGCGCCCCGGCAGCAGTTGCAGGCCGGTTTTGGGGTCAACGCCGTTGTTCAGGGTCAGCTCGACAATTTTGAGCACGTTCAAAAAGGCCATGCCGGTCACCCGGTAGCCCCACTTGCCCGGCACCGCCGCTTCGATGCAGCCGACGATGGCGTAGTTGTAGGCGTCGGCGGGGGTGACGCCTTTTTCCAGCAGGGCGGGGATGATGATTTCGTCGTTTTTCATGGCCGGCATGCCAAAGCCCAGCTTGATGGTTTTGGCGCACTCCAGCAAAAAACGGTCGGAGGTGCCGGTGTGGACGCGGGCCGAGACATTGGGCTGGGTCAGGCGAACATTGCGAATAGTCTCCAAAACCATAAAGGACAGCTCGTTGGTGGCGTCCTGCCCGGTTTCGGTCTGCCCACCGATGGTCACGTTCTGGTAGGTTGGGTAGCCGATGCCGAAGCGGGTGTGGTCCCAAGGGCGGACTTTGATAATCGAAAAGAGCTTGAGCCAGAGCAGTTCCAGCATTTCCAAAGCCCCGTCGCGGGTCAGGCGGCCGGCTTGCAAGTCGGCCTGGTAGTAGGGGTAGGTGTACTGGTCGAAGCGGCCCAGCGAGAAGGAGTGGCCGTTGCTCTCGATCTGGCTGACCAGGTGGACCAGGTAGGCCGACTGGACCGCCTCCTGGAAGGTGCGCGGTGGTTTGGCCGGGACCTGGCGGCAGGCAGCGGCGATGGTTTCGAGTTCGGCCCGCCGCTCCGGCGAGGTATCGGGCAGGGCGGCCTGGCGTTCGGCTTCGGCGGCGTAACGGTGAGCAAAATCAATCGTGGCCCGTAGGGTGATGAGCGCTCCTTGCAGGAAAGGCCGCTTTTTGAAGTTGGCCGCCTCGTAGGGGGACAGGTGGGCCAGGGCGGCTTCGGCCTCGGCGATGATGCCTTCCAGGCCGACGGCCAGCACTTTTTCGATGTTGAGGATGATATGCCCATCGCCGGAGGTGATGTTGCCCCGCCCGGAGATGACGCCCGCCTTCTGCGCCCCGGCCACGTCTTCGGGCATGATCGCCATGACCCGGTCGTTGAGGGTTTTGCCGTGCCAGGCCGGAACGATGGTGTTGAGAATGTGCGCCTTGACTTCCGGGCTGACGGTAAAGACATCGGCCCGGCGGTGGGGGAACTCCTCGATTTCATCGGCCAGGAAATCCACCAGGTATTCGGGGAAGAGCGGCGCGGCGCGGGGGGCGCTGGCCTGGTTGCCGACGATGATCTCGCCGGGGGCAATGTAAATGCTCATATGGGTCAGGGTGTGAGCCAGCGCTTTGGCCCGGCGCAGCACCGGCGGGTCGGCCTGGTACTTTTCGTAGGCTTCCGTGACCAGCAGCCCGCGCTCGGCGCAAAGGGAGGGCGTGGTGTGAATCAGCTCCTCCCGCAGCCGGTAGACTCGCTCAGTGGAACCGGCGGGCCAGGCGGCGGGTTGGGTGGCCGCGCCGTTGGGGGGGGTAGTTTTGGTTGGAATTAATTCGAGTGTCATGTTGACTCCTTGTTGGTTGGCTAAATTCCCCCTTTAGCGCAGCACCTTCGGATTATGTCGGTGGTGGATGATTGAATCGCTGAATCCGCTGAATAGAGTTGAAATCGCTGAAATAAACCTGAGATTAGACCGATTTTCTCCCCTAAACAGGGCATAACCTCATAAATTCAGCGTTATCAGCGGTTCATCAGCGTTATCAGCGATTCAAAACGGAAAGCCGCAAAAAAAGTTTGCATCAGATCAAATCCAGCCACACCCTTTCGCGCCCT
>CAZDMM010001118.1:0-2217 GCA_964505845.1 uncultured Caldilineaceae bacterium | reverse complement strand
ATTTGGCAAACCTTCCCGGAAGCTCCAAATAAGCTTTGTCTCAAAATTGGCGGGGTTTTGGACCAATTCTTGGCTTCAAACAGCATGCAGCTTCCGGGAAGGTGGGACTTATTGGCTTTGGGCGCAGCGAAAGCCGATGGTAGGATAGCCGTAATCTTCCTGATGATCGCGGTTGGTGGTGCGGGCCAACTCAACCGGGGTGGCAAAGGAAGCGCCGCGCACTACCCGGCCTGTCCCTTCGCCCCGCCGAGAAATAGGGCCTTTGGGATTGTTGGGGTCAGACTCACTGTAATAATCTACTTTGTAGGCGTCAAAAACCCACTCGCTCACATTGCCACCCAGGTCTAGCACGCCCCAGGGGGATTTATCGCCGGGAAAGCTGCCTACCACAGCCGGCGCCCCGTTAGCGCGGTCTCCCAGGTTGGCTTGCCCCGGCGTTGGCTCATTGCCCCAGGGCCATTGCAGTTTGGCCTTTCGAGCGGCATCCCAACCCGCCGCCATCTCCCATTCAGCCTCGGTGGGCAGGCGTTTCTGTCGCCAGGTACAGTAGCGCTCGGCCTGAGTCCACGAGATATTGGTGACCGGGTAGTTATCAAAGCGAGGATCATTGACCGAATAGTTGGCGGAGTTGCCGTTGCTGCTTGGCCCCAGGCAGACCCCGGCTTCAACGCATTGCCAATACTGCCCCAGCGTTACCTCAGTTTGGTCCAGCACAAAGGCGGCAAGGGTGACAGGATGGGCGGGGCGCTCGTCGGTCTCCCCCAAGCCCGGCGGGCTGCCCATGGTAAAGGTGGTGTCCGGGATAGGAATTGTAACCTCCGGGATCGGCGTGACGCCGGGCGGGGCGGGCAGGTTGGGATCAGCGGAGGACTCCGGGGCGTCAAGCTGCCAGACCAGGATATGCAAGGGGCGGAGCACCCACCCCTGCCGGCCGTCGCCAAAGTTCACCTCCAGCCAGCGCCAATCGGGGGTGCGGCCGATGATGGAAAACTTTTGGCCGCCGCCAAAACGGGCCAGAACCGGGGCGGAGCTGTCCGGGGCGGCGTGAACCAGGGCGTATTCTTTGGCCGGAATGATGATTTCGGTGGCGGCATTGGCCCGCACATAAGCAAAAACACCCAGGGCCAGTATGACCAGCAGGGTGGGGATGATCAAACAGCCCAGCATCAGTTGGGTGGTGGGTCGTTGGGCCGGGGGGCGGGTTTCAAATTGAGGCGTTTGGGTCTCAAGGGGCAGGTTCATAGAAGTCCAAAAAGATGCTGCTTATTTTAGCCTTTGTTCAACCGGCGTGGGCAGCAAGGGGATAATCTCATGCTCAATGTTCCAGCGTAAAGGTGCGGGCAAATTTTCTAGCCCCATGCGAACCTGGCAAACATCAATACAATCGCCACATAAAATACATTGACCGTAGCCGCCATTCAGCCGATCTTTGAAATCCATCTCGCGGGGAGACAGGTCCATAGGGCACACCTGGGTGCAGAGGCCACACTCGACGCAGGCCCGGCTGGAGTCAAAACTTATCCGCAGTGAATTTTGCTGCCGCACCACCGTGAGATACATGCCAAAGGGACACAGGGTTTCGCAGAATTTGAAGCCCATCTGGTGTAAAATGGCAAAGCCGACCAGGGTCAAGATGCCAAAGGCCAGCCAGACATGCACAAAGTAGGGGTGTTGAGGGTTCAGTAAGGTGGCCAGATCAATGGCCCAGTTCATCACCACCACAGTGGCGGCCATGGCAAAAAGAAGATTGGCCCCTACCAGGATCAGCACCCGCTGCTTGCGCCGCCGCAGCCAGTGATTCACGATCATCCCCAGGCGGTTGAGCAGCCCCCAGGGACAAATCCAGCCGCACAAGAGACGTCCCACCAGGTAATTTTCAAAAAAGTTAATAAAGTAAGTCCCCAGCCACAAGATGACTACCGCTTGCAGGGCAATAGACATGGAAACTTCGGAACCAAACAACCAGTACCGCTGGTTGGTAAAGTCAAGCTTGAGCAGGTGTAGCTGGGGCGCTATGATGAAGGAAAGCACCACCAAAGCCTGCACGACCCAGCGGTAGCGGGTATAGGTGGTGACGGGCTTCCAATGGGCCAGACGAACCTTGGGTCTTTTAACTTCTTTAAAGGTAGGGTAATCAAATAATGCGGGTTTAGCCATACTCGAATCCCCCTGTTAGCGGCTGAAATTGGAATTAATTATAGCGACTTTGCGCCTAAA
>CAZDMM010001117.1:0-2219 GCA_964505845.1 uncultured Caldilineaceae bacterium | reverse complement strand
GGGGTGGTCATTGGCCAGGTCGGCGGTTAAGGAGGCCTGGCGAATTAACTCGGCAGACAGGTTAGGCAGCAAAACTTGCGTTTCCAGGACGTAAATTAAGGCAATGCCCACCAGCGGCACAATGACCAACAAAGGCAGCAAATGGCTGATAATCAGACGAGCGCGGAGAGAGCGCATAAATTAGCCCTGGGTGATTGGGAGTTGAGGTTCTAGCTTGTAGCCGACTCCGCGCACCGTGACAATCCGGCGGGGGTGTTGCGGGTCTGCTTCCAGCTTCTCGCGCAGCCAGCGGATATGCACATACACGGCTTGAGGCTCGCCGGCGTATTCCGCCCCCCACACGCGGGCCAACAGATCATCGGTAGAGACAACCTGTCCGGCGGCCAAAGCCAACTCGTGCAGCAGAGCAAACTCACGAGGGGGCAGGCCCACAGGTTTGCCGGCTATAACAACCGTATGAGCGGCCGGGTCAATGGTTAAATCGCCCACCTCCAGGGGAACTGAGGCGGCCACATTGGGCGCGGCCCGCTCGGCCCGGCGCAGCACCGCTTTGATACGGGCCAGCAACACATTTAAATCAAACGGTTTGGTCACATAATCATCGGCGCCAAGTTCCAGCCCCAGCGCCTGGTCCATCTCACGGCGGCGTGCGCTGACAAAAATAATGGGGGTATCGGCCTGCCGCTGAAAGCTGCGCAGGGCGTCCAGCCCATCCATGCCGGGCAGCCCAATATCCAGCAAAATTAAATCAGGGGGGTTCCGGCGTGCCAAAAGCAGGGCGTCTTCGGCGTTGGCAGCAGTGCTAACCCGATAGGCCGCCTGCTCCAGGTTAAATGCCAGGCTGCGGCGCAAGAGCGCATCATCATCTACCACCAGGATATGTTTAGCCATAATTGTCGCCTGAGAGGTTCAAGCTGTTAGCGTAGCCCAAGTTTCCACTACCCCATTAAGCGCCTGCCGGCTGCGGGCAGCAACTTGGGTCACGGTAATTTTACTCCTACGCCTGAGTTTTTTGAAATTCCAGACCTGATTGTATCCTGCCCGGTATCGGAACTTTTGCCGGTTAGACGCCTCCCTACCGCCTCTTCCTCGACTGATCATAGTCTACTATCAGAAATTTTGCCGGTTAGACGCTTCCCTACCTGGTCTCAGATAGGTGTTTTTAGCGAAATTTTGCCGGTTAGAAGCTCTACCACGATTCCAGGGCAGCCAGCCTTAGGCCGGGCCGTGCTCAATCCTTGACATAATTATCCCTATACGAATTTTATACCCGAAATTTTGCCGTTTAGATGGCAAGGTGCTCTCACCTCCTTGTAATCGCCGGCGACTCCTGCCGGGTCAGGCGGGTCATCCTGGCGGAAATTTTGCCGGATAGATCATCTTGACCCGGGGCCGGCCTATCCCGGAAATAAGGCCAGCCGTTCCCTAATCAACTATCGGAAATTTTGTCGCTTTGGTGAGATCCGTGTAGCCAATTCATTGGCCTTCTGAAATCCAGGCCGGCCATTTTAGGCGAAATTTTGCCGGGTAGAAGCTGGCCGGCCCAGCTGAGCGGTTGGGGGCTGCACCCAACCCGATCATCAAGCTATGTGAAATTTTGCCGGGTTGGTTAATTTTGCACCTCAGGCGCGCCCAACTCACCACCGTGCCCGAAGTTGGCAGACGATCCGGCACAGGAAATTTTGCCGCTCAGGTCAACGACGTGGGCCAGTGATGTTACCCGGTACAGGCATCCCGATAACCCGGCACAGGAAATTTTGCCGCTCAGGTCAACGACCGGCCGACCCCTCCCCTACCCTACTGCCCTGTCTCTCAAAATTTGCCGATTACCCGCATTTTGCAGCCGATCGCCTATTCTTATGCGAAGTCTTGCCGGTTAGATAATTCGGCGAGGGTTACTCCCCTACCCTACCGCCGGGTGTGTCGCTTTTCAAAAAGTTTAGGAGGGGGCAGTCATTCAGCCGGAGTTATTTGGCAGGGCAAAGCGCACGCGGGTGGGAGAACCAATGACGCCGGACAGGGTAGCCTCGATCACCTTCATTAGCCGATTCTCCAGCCAATCTTTGGCAAAAGCAGTTTTAGCGTCAACCACCAAAACATTCTCCCGGTAATCAAGCACTTCGGTCTGCTTCAGCCAGGTCTCAAAGGTTTGGCGAGGTACTTGAAGCTGAAGCTGGGCCAGGGTATCTTGCCAAAAGCCCCGCCCGGCCTCGCGTTTG
>CAZDMM010001116.1:0-2222 GCA_964505845.1 uncultured Caldilineaceae bacterium | reverse complement strand
GACTCAGCCCCCACCGCCTACCCCCACCCCCGTTCCAACCATGCCCTTTAAGCTGGCAGAACTGTACACCCAGCCCACCCAGGCCACTATTTTGTCTATTATGGTGGCCGTGCAAAGGCCGGATAATAGCTGGATTCCGGGCCTGCGCGTGGTGGGCATAGACCCCGACGGCGTCGTCACCCGCTCCGAGCCTTCGGCCGACCGGGCCATTGGCAACACGCCGCCGGGAGGAGTGGTCAAAAGCGGCAATACCAAGTTTGAGCCGCAGCCCAAAGCCGTTTACATCGCCGGAACCTGGAACTTTTACCTGGAAGGCCCGGACGGCCAGCCGGTCTCTGAGCCGTTTACCGTCAATATGGATGTTGAAAATAGGGTCTGGTACTTTTTCCGTTTTCAACCCAATTAAAGCAAGGGGCGTCCCTATGCCGCTTCTACCGGGGATGCCTTTGCTTTTGAAATAAAACACACCCAAACTCAAAGCATTTATGAAACCAAGCATTGAAATCATTGACCAGGAATTAATCAACCAAATCCTGAGCGAGGCCAAGCATATTCTGGCCGAGATTGGGGTGGAGGTGCTGGAGCCAACGCTGCGAGAACGCCTGCTGGATTACGGCCTCAAGTTTGGCCCGGACGGCAAACGGCTGCTCTTTCCGCCCGACGAGGTGGACAAAGCCATTGCCAGCGCGCCCCGTTCCTTTACCTTGTATGATCGTAACGGCCGGCCTCACGCCAACCTGGGAGATGACCGGGTGCATTTTGTGCCCGGCTCCAGCGGGGTCAAGGTGTTGGACCATCGCAGCGGCGAAACGCGGGCGGCCCTGACCCATGATTTCATCGAATACGTGCGGCTGGCCGACAGCCTGCCCCATATTGCTTACCTGGCCACCGCCTTCTCTACCAACGACATCGAGCCGCAGGTATCCGACGCCTGGCGGCTGCACCACTGCCTGACCAACTCGCTCAAGCCGGTGGTTTCCGGGGCCTTTACCGCCCACGGCACGCCGCGCATGGCTGAATTGATGCAGTTCTTCCGGCGCGACAAAGCCGATTTGATCGCCCGGCCCATGAGCATCTTTACCATCACCCCCACCGGCATGTTCCGTTACAGCCACGATTCTTGCCAGAATATGGTTGACTGCGTGGAGTGGGGCATCCCCATTGAAATTGTACCGGTCACGCTGATGGGGTTGATTGCGCCGGTAACGCCGGTGGGGGCCACCGTGATGCACGTGGCCGATGTGCTGGCCGGGGTGACGATGGCCCAGATTCTCAAACCGGGCGCGCCGGTGCTGTTTGGGGGCGCACCGGCCGCTTTTCACATGAAAACCACCGCCTCCCCGATGGCTGCGGTCGAGGCCCTGCGCCTGGATATTGCCTACGTTAAGGTGGCCAAATCGTTGGGTTTGCCCACCCAATCGTACATGGCCTTGAGCGACAGCAAATTTGTAGACGCCCAGGGTGGCGCGGAGGCTTTTGCCAGCGCCCTGCTGGCCGTTATGGCCGGGGTTAACTCGGTTTCCGGGCCGGGCATGCTGGATTATGTGCTGGTTTTCAGCCTGGAGAAATTGGTTTTTGATAATGAGTTGTGCGGGCAGGCGCTGCATTTTGGGCGCGACTACGCCCCGCTGGAGGATTTGCCGACGGTAGATTTGGTGCGCCAGCTTTTACAGCATCAACACCTGCTCATCGCGGAGCACACCTTAAAGTATTGGCCGGAAGAGCTTTATTTGCCCGGCCCGGCCTTTGACCGGCTCAACCGCGACAACTGGGCCAAAGCCGGCCAGCCCACCCTGCACCAGCGCACCCTGGCCGAGGTGGAACGGCTGCTGGCGGCTTACCAGCCCATTGAAACAGACCCGCTGATTGTTAGCGAGATGCGCCGGGTGATCCGCTTGGGCTTGGTTGAGAGCGACACACTGCCCGAAGTGAGGCTGGCCGGCTATACCGGTGGGGGGGCCAGCGCCGGTAAAGCCTCCTCGCGCCGGCCTCGCCCGCGCCGGGAAGAGGAGTAGGGAACAGTTGTCAGTGACCAGTAAACAGTAAACGGGAAACACTGACCTGCTGCCTACCGAATCTGCTGCCTCAGAAAAATGCCATAAGTAACGACCAGGATGGCCGCGAAGGAGAACCACTGCAGGGCGTAGCCCAGGTGGGGGCCTTCGTCCAGGGTGATGGCTTCGGGTTGGGGCAAGGCGTCGGGCCGGGTGGCGGGGTCGGGC
>CAZDMM010001115.1:0-2231 GCA_964505845.1 uncultured Caldilineaceae bacterium | reverse complement strand
ACCGCCAATAAAGACCAGTAAGGCCAGCATTTCTCGGCCTTCGGCCATGGGCAGGGTCAGCACAAAGGTATCGGGGTGAACGCTGCCGCCGGGAAAGTGCAGCAGGCCGCCAAAGGTGATCGGCAAGACAAAAATATTGATGGCAAATAGGTAGAGGGGAAAGAGCCAGATGACTTTGTTCAGGTGGCGTTCGTCGGTGTTTTCAACCACGGCCATCTGGAACTGGCGCGGTAAAAAGAGAATGGCCATCATGGAGATAAAGGTGAGCCAGGCCCAATCGCCGTAGCTGCCGGAGGACAGGGTGAAGAGGGCTTTCAGGTGGGGCTGGGCGGCAGCCTGGGCAAACAGGTCGGCAAAGCCGTGATAGAGGCCAAAGGTAACAAAGAGACCAATGGCTAAAAAGGCCAGCAGCTTAATCACCGACTCGAAGGCGATGGCGGCCACCAGTCCTTCGTGGTGTTCGGTGGCATCGAGATGGCGGGTGCCAAACAGGATGGCAAAAATCGCCAGAAGTAGGGCAATATAAAAAGCGGAATCGCCCAGGATAGGTACTACCTTGATGTTGGCCGGCATGACCAACTGGGGATAGTGCCACAAGATGGTAAAGCTGGTGGAGATGCCCTTCAATTGAAGGGCAATGTAGGGTGTAATCCCAACCACGGCAATAACGGTGACCAACCCCCCCAGGACCGTACTCTTACCGTAGCGCGAGGCGATAAAGTCGGCAATGGAGGTGATACGGTTGGCCTTGCTGATGCGGATGATCTTCCGCAGTACAAACCACCACAGGGCGATCATCAGGGTCGGGCCGAGGTAAATCGGCAAAAAGCCCACCCCGGCGCTGGCTGCGCGGCCAACACTGCCGTAAAAGGTCCAGGCGGTACAGTACACGCCCATAGACAGGGCATAAATGTAGGGGTTGCGGATGAGGCTGCGCCCGGCATCGGCCCGTCTGTCGCCGTAATAGGCAATGGCAAACAGCAGCCCGATATAAGCTAATGAAACCAGTAAAATAAACCAGCCTTGGAACATGCAGCCAACCTCGCCGGCATTTATCGTTCTATAATTACGGCCAATAAGCCAATCAATACAGCCCAGGTTGCAAAGATGTAGACATACAACAGTGGAATGCCCCAGATCAACCCATCCTGGCTAAAGAGGGCTAACAAAGGGTAATTGAAGAGCAGGCAGCCTGCCAAAAACAGGGCAATCAATTGTTGGCCTTTTAATTTGTGTTCGTCCATTTCTTGCTATGAAGTTATCCTAACCGTTCCGTTTGGAAATGCATGGCCGTCAACTCCTGGATTTCACGGATGGCTAAAAAAGCCTCCTTGAGGTGGCGGCGTTCCAGAGAGGAAAGCTGCTCCAGCTTGACCCGGTTGGTGGGAGTTTCGCCGCTACGGAAAGCCCGTAGCTGCTCGCGCAGCCGCAGGTGCAAGATAAAGCGGAAAGCTTCCGCCAACACGTCGGCCCCATCCTGGCTCAGGATTCCGGCCCGGCCGGCCGCCTCGAGCCGGGCCAATGTAGAGCGGCTGGGATCGCCCACCTCCAGGGCGTATAAACGGGCCAGGCTCACAATCGGGGCAATCCCGCCTTTCTTCAAATCAACGCCGCCCGGCTCCTCACGGATGCGGCGAAAAAAGCCCAGGGGCGGCTGAAAGCCCAGGGCCGACCGGGCCAGGTGGGCCAGAAAAAGGCCGCGCTCGCTGGCCTTTAAAAATATCTCCTCCAAAGAGTTCAGCGGCAATATGCCATGCACCCGGCGAAAATCAAAAAAGATGGCGGCTTCTAGCAGGGCCTGGGGTTCGGGGGTGTGAACCCACGTTCTAAACGACTGCTCCCATTCTTTCAGGGGCCGCCGCCAGCGGGTGGCCATGTAGCCGCCGGGGCAGAGAGGAAAGCCGGCCTGCGTTAGCCCGGCAATGACTCGCCCGGCCAGGCGCTCAAAGTAAATCTGGGCGGCCGGGCTGTCCTGGGCGTAAACCAGGGCGTTATCCTGGTCGGTGAGCAGGGTTTGCTCCTGCCGGCCTTCGGAGCCAAAAACGATCCAGGCGTAAGGGGTGGGCGGGGGGCCGAGTTCTTCTTCGGCCAGGCTGAGCAGCCGCTTAACCAGGGCGTCATTCAGGCTGGCCACAATCCGCCCAATTTGGGCAACATCCAGCCCGCCCTCAAAGAGCGCCTCGACCATGCCGGCGATGTCGAGCGCGTGCCGGGCCAGGTTGTCAGCCCCG
>CAZDMM010001114.1:0-2236 GCA_964505845.1 uncultured Caldilineaceae bacterium | reverse complement strand
GCTCTGGGGGCAGAAGTTGTCGAATCTCGCCCGGTTTGGGGCGCTGCATGAGATCAAGGATGGCCGCCGTTGCGGCTGGGCCGGCCAATTCGCGCCGATAGAGCATGCTCAGCAGCCGCACCATTTCTTGGGGGGTCGAGGTGTTCTCCAGGCCGGTGTGCAGGCCATAATAATCTTGAAACCGGCGGGTTAAGGTGGTGTGGTCAAAGCCAAAAGATCGCATAGTTTGATTGATGCGCTCCATGCTCACCAGATCAAGCAAGAGGTTGCTGGCGGTATTGTCGCTCAGCACCATCATCAACACGGCCAGGTCGTGCAAGCTCAACCGCACCGTGCCATCGCCGAGTTCCTGCAAAACCCCGGCCCCATCCACTTTGTCGGCCTCGCGCACCACATAGCTGGCTTTGAGGTCAATTTCTCCCCTCTCGGCCTGGCGGTACAGTTCAATCAGGATCAAGATTTTGCTGGTGCTGCCCTGGGGAAAAATACGACCGGCGTTCCAATAGATTTCTTCACCGGTAGCCAGGTTGAAGGCCCCCAATCCCAGCACCCCCTCCAGCTCTGCCGCCAGACTAGCCAGGTCATCATCAAGCCGGGCGCGTACTAGGTCGTGATTGGTCGGTTGCGGTGTGGTCATAGTTAAGTTTTGAGCCGCGGATCCAGGATGTCGCGCAGCCAGTCGCCCCAGAGAATGATGCCCAGCACGGTGATGGTGATGGCCAGGCCGGGAAAGGTTGACAGCCACCACGAGGTAGCCAGGTGATCCCGGCCGTCGGCCAGCATGATGCCCCAGGTGATGGTGGGCGGCTGCACCCCCAGCCCCAAAAAGCTCAACGAGGCCTCGGCGATGATGACGGTGGCAATTTGCAGCGTGGCCAGCACGATGATCGAGGCGGCCACGTTGGGCAAAATATAGCGCCACAAGATTTTCGGCGTGCTTTGTCCAATGGCTCTGGCCGCCTCCACATAATCTCTGGCCTTCACCGATAAGACATCGCCGCGCACCACCCTGGCAAAAATAACCCAGTTGGCCAGGGCCAACACAATAATCAGCCGGAGGATGTTGTTGCCACCTTTAACCCCCAAGACACCCATCACCGCCAGGGCTAAAATGATGAACGGGATGGCCATAAAGGTGTCCAGCACCCGCGAAATGACCGTATCAAGGATGCCCCCAAAAAAGCCGCTGAGCAGCCCCAGCAGCACCCCCACCAGCAGGGCAAACACCACCCCACCCAGGCCCACCAACAGTGAGACGCGCGAACCGTAAATCACCCGGCTCAACAGGTCACGCCCCAGTTGGTCCGTGCCCAGCGGAAAGGCGGGGTCGCCCCCCTCCGCCCAGGCCGGCGGCGCTAACCGGGCTTTGATATTGATCTTGGTCGGGTCGTGCGGAGCCAACAGCGGGGCGGCCAGGGCCATAATCACCACCAGGCTGACCAAAAGCATACCCAGCAATCCTACCGGGCTACGCCTCAAACTGTGCAGCCAGCGCAAGCGCAACTGTTTCTGCTCGATAGCAGTGATCTGGGCTTTAGGCAAGGTTTGAGCCGATTGCACGGTTTACGCTATATCTCACAATATAAAACGTAAAACGTAAAGCGTAAGGATTTATAGAGGAAACCATTACGTTTTAGAGCCAAAGGCCCCCTAGCGGCGTTTTACGAAAATAGGTTTTCAACTGAAATGAGACACTCCCATCTCAATCGTAGCGAATACGCGGGTCTAAAAACATATAAATAAAGTCAACCAGCAAATTTGTGAGCATGACGACCAGGGCAAAGATAAAGACGCCCGCCTGCACCACGGATAAATCGCGCACCTGCACCGATTTGAGCAGCAGGCGGCCCAGGCCGGGCCAGGCAAAGACATCCTCCACAATCACCGCGCCGCCCAAGAGCCAGGCCATCTGCAGGCCAAAAACGGTCACAAAGGGGATGAGGGCATTGCGCAGGCCGTGCCGCAGGATGACCAAGTGACCGGGCAGACCCTTGGCCCGGGCGGTGGTAATGTACTCCTGGCGAATCACTTCCAGCATGCTGGACCGCAAAATACGAGCCAGGGAGGTCGCCACGCTGCTGCCCAGGGTCAGGGCCGGCAGGATAATCGAAGCCGCCTCCTCGCGCCCCGACACCGGCGTCCACTCCAACTGCACCGCCACCAGCAGGATCAACATGATGCCAATCCAAAAATTGGGCATGGCCCGGCCTAAAGTGGAGATGGTGGTGACCAACAA
>CAZDMM010001113.1:0-2236 GCA_964505845.1 uncultured Caldilineaceae bacterium | reverse complement strand
GGACATCCTTGATGGGGATGTCCGTTTTTTTTATGATGACATCTATTGAAATCAGCGCACCGGGCAAAATTATTCTCTTTGGCGAACACGCCGTGGTGTATGGCCGGCCGGCCATAGCCGTGCCCCTCAGCGATGTCCAGGCCAGGGCCACCCTTGAGGCCACCCCTGGGGCCGATTTTAGGGTGATAGCGGCCGATTTGGGCCGCGACTACCGGCTGGCTGAGGCGGCTGCAGATGACCCCCTGGCGGCCGTGGTGCGGGTTACCTTACAACACCTGGAGCAGAGCGTCCCGCCCCAAGCCGCCTTGCGGGTTAGCTCCACCATTCCCCTGGGGCGGGGTTTAGGCAGCGGCGCGGCCATTTCCACGGCCATCGCGCGGGCCATTGCCCAATTTTTGGGCCAGCCGCTAACCTCGGCCCAGGTTTCTAGCCTGGTCTACGAGGTTGAAAAACTTTATCATGGCACCCCTTCGGGCATTGACAACACTGTGATTGCCTTTGAGCGGCCGGTCTATTTTATGAAAGGCCGACCTATCCGGCCGATGGGGGTGAGCCAGCCTTTAACCCTGGTGGTAGCCGATACCGGCGTAATCGCCCCCACCCATACCGTAGTGGGAGATTTGCGCCGGCGCTGGCAGGCTGAGCCGGAAAAATATGAAGGTTATTTTGATGAAATTGAGGTGATTGTCAACCAGGCGCGGGTTATCATTGAACGCAGCGTCAGCGCTCTGCCGGCTCTGGGGCGCTTGATGGTTGAAAATCAGGAGTTATTACAGACTCTAGGGGTCTCTTCAACAGAATTGAATAGATTGGTTCAGGCCGCCCACCGGGCCGGGGCCTTGGGGGCTAAACTTTCGGGGGCAGGCTGGGGCGGCAATATGATTGCCCTCACCTGGCCCGACGCGGCTCCAGCCGTCGCCCAGGCTTTGCGTGAGGCCGGAGCAGTTCAGGCCCTCATCACCGAAGTCAAATCAATTTAAGCTTTTAATCCCTGTCAAAAAAAGGTAATTGGTTATTAATAATTACCAATAACCAATTACCACTTAACGGCGCTGCCACCAGCCGGTGATGGCCAGCAGCACCACTGCCCCCAGCACGGCCACCCCAAAGCTGCGCCAATCCCAACCAAAACCAAAAGTCTGCCCGGTGGCTAACTCTAGCAAGATACCACCGATGAATGCCCCGACGACCCCCGCCACAATATTGGCGATGCAGCCCATGCGCTGATTGCGGCCGGTCAGGATGCTGGCTACCCAGCCGGCCAAAGCGCCAAAGATAATCCAACTTAAAATTCCCATTTTTTCTCCTAAAAAGAGAGATTAGAGATTGGTAATTTGCCAGAGCCAAAGGCCCCCTATGGGAAGGCATGCCAAGCGGCGTAATAACCAATTACCAATTTCAAGCCGGAGCCTTCTCTTCGGCTTCAAGCCTGGCTTGCATCTCCTCCAGAGCGATAGCCGCCACCTGGGCTAAAATCAGCAGCAGGGTAGCATCCGTTTCTATAAATTCACCCTCGGCCTTGTTGAGCAGCTCAATCACGCCTATGAGCTTGCCGCGAGTAATCATCGGCACACACAAGATGGAACGAGTCACAAAGCTAAACTCTTCATCCACATTCAAAAAGAAGCGGGTATCCTGGCGTGGATTATTAACAATCAAGGGTTCACGTTGAGTCGCCACCCAGCCTACAATGCCCACATTTTTCTTGAGGCGATAGCCATTTAACTTATTTTTTATATCGCCATGCACCAAAACAAAAACCAATTCATCCGTTTCCTCATCCAATAACAACAAAGAGCCGCCTTCTGCTCGCAGCACCCCCATAGCATTGTAAAGAATTTGGTCAAGCAGGTTGAGGAGATTCCCTTCAGAAGTGATTCGTTGAGTGGCCCAATACAGGTCCTTTAAAGCTTCCATGTAGCGTTGAAAGGCCAGGCTGTCCTCACGCAGGGCTTTGTTTTCTTCTTGTAAGCGCGCATTTTCTTGTTGTAAAAAGCGCAGTGCAGAAGTATGTTCCATAACCATCTCCTTAAACCTCAGAGGCGTCTTTTTTACTCCCCGAATGTTAGCCAATTTTAATCTTAAACAGTATAGCAGAGATTAGAGTAAACTTCAACCGCTCTGTTCAACCCCTCACGGCATGTTCAAAGTCCCACCTTCCCGGAAGCTACATGCTGTTTGAGGCCAAGAATTGGTCCAAAACCCCACCAATTTTGAGACAAAGCTTACTTGGAGC
>CAZDMM010001112.1:0-2248 GCA_964505845.1 uncultured Caldilineaceae bacterium | reverse complement strand
GCCTGGCTGGACGAGGCCGGCAGCCTGCGCATCGGCCCGGCCAGCGCCGGGGCCGACCCCGGCCCGGCCTGCTACGGCCAGGGCGGCCGCCAGCCCACCGTGACCGATGCCAACGTGCTGGCCGGGCGGATCAATCCAGACTACTTTTTGGGCGGCGAGATTAAACTGGACCTGCACAGCGCCAGACGGGCCATGCAGCCCCTGGCCGATCACTTTAAGTTGAGCCTGGAAGAGACGGCGATAGGCATTATTCGCCTGGCCGATGCCCACATGGTCAACGCCATCAAGCTGGTGTCGGTGCGCCGGGGTTACGATCCCCGCGATTTTGTGTTGGTGGCCTTTGGCGGCGGCGGGGCCATGCACGCGGCGGCGCTGGCCCGCGAACTGCGGGTCAAAAAGGTGCTCATCCCCACCCACCCCGGCGTCTTCTCGGCCTGGGGCATGCTGATGACCGACCTGCGCCAGGATTTCATCCGCACCTTTATCCGCCGCACCGACCAGATGGACCCGGCGGCGCTGTCCGGCATTTTCAAGGAGATGGAAGGGCAAGCCCTGAGTAATTTGCAAGCCCAGGGAGTGGCAGCGGAGCGGGTTTTCTTCCGGCGCTGGGCTGACATGCGCTACAAGGGCCAGGAACACACGGTCAAAGCGCCGGTTCCGGCGGGGGAAATCGGCGAGGCGCAGCTCCAGGAGCTGAACGAACAATTTCACCACCTGCACCAGCAGGCTTACACCTTCCGCCTGGCCGCGCCGATTGAGCTGGTCAATTATCATTTGACCGCCACCGGCATGGTCGAAAAAGCAAACCTGCAAAAGTTAAGCGGCGGGCCGGACTCGCTGGAGCAGGCTCAAAAAGGGCAGCGGCAGGTCAATTACGACGAGTTGGGCTTCCACCGCAGCCCCGTTTATGAGCGTGACCTGCTGCCCCTGAACCGGCCATTTCCGGGGCCGATGATTATTGAAGAGCCGACCTCGACCACGGTTGTTTTTCCCGACCAGCAGGTGACGCGGGATGAGTACGGCTTTTTGCATATTGAAATGATAGCAGAACCTTATCGCAATTAACGAAAAGTATCTTTGCCTGTCATTGCGAGGCCGCAGGCCGAAGCAATCCCCGCTCCACGGTGGGAGACTGCTTCGCTAACGCTCGCAGTGACATGAACCAACCTGTTTTCTTAGGAGTGTTCACGAACCTGTGGCACGCCACCGATAATGAAAACTACCCTCACCCTAACCCCGCCTCCGGCGCGCAAAGCGTCCCAGAGGGAGAGGGAACTCCGGGTTTACTCCCCTCTCCCCCTCTGGGAGAGGGGTTGGGGGTGAGGGCTATTTGCGAAGGAGTCATTTGAAATGCGCATACTTTGGATAGACCCCATCGGCACCGACCAGTTTTCGCATGACATCGCCAATATTCTGCACCGGGTCCGGCGCGAGGGCACCGAGGTGGAGGCGGTGTGTTTGGCCCCGGAGCGGCCCAAGCATTTGGAGTACCACGCCTACGAGGCCCTGGTCATCGGCGATATTGTGCGCCTCACCTATGCCGCCTCCACCGAGTACGAGGCCATTGTGATCGGCTGCTTTTACGACGTGGGGCTGCGCGAAGCCCGCGAGGTATCGCGGCAGGCTATCGTGACCGCGCCCTGCCAGTCGGCGGTCTCTATTGCGGCCCAGTTGGGCAACACCTTTTCGGTGCTGGTGGGCCGGCGCAAGTGGATTCCCAAAATGCGCGAAAATGTGCGGATTTACGGGTATGAGCACCGCCTGGCTTCGATGCGCCCGTTGGAGTTGGGCGTGCATGATTTTCAGGCCGACCACGGCCGTACCTGCGATCGTCTCCTGACCGAAGGCCGCCGGGCCATCGAGGAGGATGGGGCCGAAGTGCTCATCTTGGGCTGCACCGCCGAGTATGGTTTTTATAAGACCATGCAGGCCGAGTTGGGCGTGCCGGTGATTGACGCCGTTCTGGCCCCGTTCAAATTGGCCGAATTTTTGGCGGAAACAGCCCATAAATTCGGTTGGTACCCCAGCCGGAAAGGGGGCAGCGAAGCGCCCCCGGCGGAGGAAATCGAAGCCTGGCAGCTTTTCAACCAGGCGCCGCCGGAACTTGAGCGCAGGATCAAAGCAGCATGACGCCCGACCCGTTTACCGTCGAAATTATCCGCGAGCAGTTGATTGCTGCTGCCGAAGAGAGTTTCATCGCTCTGGGGCGCAGCAGCCAGAGTCCCATCATCTACGAGGTGCTGGATTA
>CAZDMM010001111.1:0-2254 GCA_964505845.1 uncultured Caldilineaceae bacterium | reverse complement strand
GGCTCCCTCACTACGCCCTGAACGTAGCGCGTCTGCCAATTCCGCCACTTCGGCTGATAATCAATCATCTGTCGCCAGCAGCGCCCAGGTAACTCTGATGAGCAACAGCAGCCATTTTACCTCAATCTTGCGGGGACGTCAATTTATGGGAACTGTTTAAGAGTATTTCTGTGGTGGGGCAGACCCCTCCCCAAACCCCTCCCCGTATCGGGGAGGGGCACTTTTCTCCCCCTTTCCCTGCTAGGGAAGGGGGTTGGGGGTTAGGTCTGCCTAACCGCCTCCTCGCCTCACACCTCTTCCACCCCTTCCAGGTGTCCTGGGGACAGGTGTTCCGGCTCTGCCCACCTCGCTGTGCGCGCCTTTGGCGGGCGTGGGGACCACTACATCGCCTCCTCGCTCACCTGGTCAAGGCTCTTATACCGCTCCACCCACAAGCGCACCAACTCTAGCCTGTACTCATAGCGGGGCGGCTGCCCGGCTGCCTCGCGCAGCAGGTCGCGCTCAACCAGGCGACGTAAGGCTTCTGTAATCTCGCGCAGGGTTAAGGTGATTTCGCGCTCGGCCAGCAGCGCGGCGATTTCATGGGGCGTCACGGCTGCTCCCCGTCCCAACAAATCGGTCAAAGCGGCCAGAGTCAGCCGCTCCGGGGTATTGGACTGTTCCCACAAAAAAATAAAGTGGGCCTGGCCCAACTCGACCAATTCTCCCAACACTTGATTGACATCCTGCATGCTTAAATCGCTGCGCCGCTCCCGGTTGGCGCGATTGACCAAGGCGTGGCAGATCAGTTGCAGAAAGTAGGGGTGACCGGCCGTGACCCGCAAAATCTTGTCCATGGCTGGGTCGTCATAAACCAGGCCGTGCTTGGCCACTGGCTCCACTACCAGGGCGCGAGCGGCCGCTTCATCCAAAAAGGTGACCTGCTTGTAGAGGGCGATGTTGAAGAAAATAGACCAGTAGTCGGCGCTGAGGCTCTCCAGGCGGTGCGCGCCGACAAAAATAAAGCCCAGGCGGTGGTGATACTGCATCAAATGGCGAAAGTAGGGGAAGATGGTCGGCTCCAGCCGGCCGGAGGCCACCCGCATTTCCAACTCTTCAAATTCATCAAACAGGATCAGCAGTTGCCGCCTACCAATGGCTTCAAAAACGGCCGGCAAGAATTCACGCTCAAAGGTTCCGCCGGGCCGCCCTTCGAAATCTGCCAGGGCCGGCCATTTTATCTTGAGACCCCGGTCGGCCAGGGCATCGCCGATGGCCAGGGCCAAATCATAAAAGAAATTGGTCATGCCGGGGTCAACGCCTAAAACCTGGCCGTCCACGTACACCGCCAGGCACTCCTGACCCAGCCGGGCCGGAAGCTGCTGCAAAAAGGAGGTCTTGCCGATGCGCCGCTGGCCGATCAACACCAGGATATTTTGACGCGCCGCTCCGCCCATATTTTCGATGATAAACTGGAACAAATCTTCCCGGCCAAAAAAGACCGGCGAACCGAGGCGCAAGGGTGTACCGGGGGCGTAGGGATTGGGGATGGGCCGAAAATCGGCGCTGGGCCGCAGGAGATGTATCCAGTCGGCAAAGGCCAGGGCCTTGCCGGCCTGCTCGTGGTCGTCAAAGGTGAGGCTAAATTCGGCCCGCACGCGCTCCACCAGGGTGGTGATGGTGATTGGAAAGGTTATCAAAGTGGTGCGACCGGGCGGCAGCAGGTCTAGCTGAATTGTGCTTTCTGAGGGTACATAATCTTGCCCTGGTAGGAGAGTGAGCGTCACATTGAAAGCTGAACTGCGGCCGGTATTGCGCAATTCCAGGGAGAGGCTGGTTTGAGCCAGGGGCGAGAGTTGGCGGGTTTTGAGATGCAGTTCCGGCTGGGCGCGGCTCTGGAGGCTCTGCAAGGCGCTGGTGATGACCGCTACCCAGGCGGCGCAGAGGCGGGTGAGGAGATTTTGCTCCGGTTGCAACAAGGTAGCCCGGAACTCCCGCTCCAGCCGGCCCAAACCATCGAGCGACCGCACCAGGTAAAACTGCTTTTCTTCCGGCAGACTCGCCTGTGTGTAAGCGCAGAGGGCTTGGCCGATAGGCTGGAAGTTGGCCAAAGCCGCGACCAGATCGGTTAGAAAAGAAGGAGCAGGTGAAGCCCTAAAGGTAACTAATACCGTTAGAGTTTGTATATTGATGATTTGAGGAACGGTAACGACCTGCAAGTCGGCCTGGCACAACTCGTACAGGGCCAGCGCCTCTGTCGCTCCCAGCCAGGGCG
>CAZDMM010001110.1:0-2256 GCA_964505845.1 uncultured Caldilineaceae bacterium | reverse complement strand
TCGGAGCGGGCCGGGGCGCCGGTTTTGATTTGCCCGGCGTTGAGGGCCACGGCCAAATCGGCAATGGTGGTATCTTCCGTTTCACCGGAGCGATGGGAGATGACCGCCGTCCAACCCGCTTTTTTAGCCATTTCGATGGCCGCAATCGTCTCGCTCAGGGAGCCAATCTGGTTCAGCTTGATGAGAATGCTGTTGGCGGCATTTTTCTCGATGGCCTGCTTCAGGCGGGCCACATTCGTCACCAAAAAGTCGTCGCCCACCAACTGCACCCGGTCGCCGATGGCCCGGCGCAGACCGCCCCAGCCCTCCCAGTCGTCCTCGGCCAGGCCGTCTTCAATGGAGATGATGGGGTACTGGTTCACCCAGCTTTCCCACAATTTGATCATGTCGGCGCTGGAGAGGGTTTTGTTTTCGATGCGCAGGGTGTATTTGCCGTCTTCATACAATTCCGAAACCGCCGGGTCAAGCGCAATCAATACCTGCTCCCCGGCCTTAAAACCGGCCTTGTCAATGGCCTGCAAAATCACCTCGACCGCTTCCACATTGCCCTTTTTCAAGGCCGGGGCAAAGCCGCCTTCATCGCCGGTGTTGGTGTTATAGCCCTGGGCTTTGAGCACCGCTTTAAGGTTGTGATAAATCTCCGCGCCCCAACGCAGCCCCTCACGAAAGCTTTCTGCGCCGACCGGCATGACCATAAATTCCTGAAAATCGGTGGTTTGCCAGCCGGTATGCGCCCCGCCATTCAAAATATTCATCATCGGCACCGGCAGGGTGCGGGCGCTGACGCCGCCCAAATAGCGATACAACGGCTGCCCGGTGCTCTCGGCGGCCGCTTTGGCCACCGCCAGACTGACCGCCAGAATGGCGTTGGCTCCCAACTTACCTTTATTGGCCGTGCCGTCAATCTCTCGCATCAAGGCGTCAATACCTTCCTGGTCGCGGGCGTCCCAACCGTACAGTTCCGGAGCAATCGTCTCGTTAACATTCTCTACCGCTTTTTGCACCCCTTTGCCCAGGTAGCGGCCCTTGTCGCCATCCCGCAGTTCCAGGGCCTCATGCACGCCCGTAGACGCGCCGGACGGCACCGCCGCTCGACCAAAGGCCCCATCTTCCAGCATCACTTCTACTTCAACCGTTGGGTTGCCCCGCGAGTCCAAAATCTCACGGGCAACGATTTCTTCAATGTAGCTCATATCCAACTCCTTACGCTAAATTTATAAAAATCACGGCATAAAAAGACGAGGAGACGCGGGCAGGCTTCTTTGCCTTCCCTCATCGCCCCCCCGTCCCATTGTGGCATATCTTACACGCAATCCCTCACTTCGACAATTCATTAAGAAGCCCATAATTGGCTATTAGTAATTTGCGGCGTTGCCCAAGTTGACTCCTGTCATTCTTGGCGGTAGACTCCTCTCTATGTTCAAACACGCCAGCCTGTTTTTTTTAGTCGCCTTGAACGCGGTTCTTCTTTTGGCCTGCGCTCCCACCAAGCCAGCCCGGCCAACGCCCCTGCCCTCTCCCACCGCCGCCGCTCAGACAAGCATAGATTTAGCCCGCTCTGCGACGGTTGAAGTTCCCACCAACATCCCGGCTCCACCGACCGCCACGCCGACCCCAACCACTACCCCCACCTTAACCCCATCCCCAACCTTCACCGCTTCACCCACACCAACGCCAACCTCTACGCCAACCGTCACGCCGACCCCTGACCCCTACGCCGGCCTGACCATCGCCGATCTTTCGGCCCGCAGCTACGGCGGCGGCCAGTTAGAAATTGCCGAGGTGATGGCCGTGACCGACGCCTTCACCCGCACCCTGGTGCGCTACCCCAGCGAAGGCTTGACCCTGTACGGCTTTATGAATGTGCCTCAAGGCGATGGGCCATTCCCGGTAGCCCTGGTGATGCACGGCTACATCCCCCCGGAGCAGTACAACACCCTGGCCTATACCACCCGCTACGCCGACTCCCTGGCCCGCGCCGGCTACCTGGTCATCCATCCCAACTACCGCAATTACCCGCCCTCCGACGAAGGCCCGGATCTGTTCCGGGTGGCTCAAGCTGTGGACGCCTTGAATTTAATCACTATCATCAAAGTGCAGGCCGGCCAACCCGGCCCCCTGGAAAAGGCCGACCCCAACTTTATCGGCATGCTCGGCCACAGCATGGGCGGCGGCATCACCCTGCGCACCATCACCCTTAGCGCCGACGTCAAAGCCGCCGTTTTGTACGGAGCCATGAGCGGCGACGAAAAACGC
>CAZDMM010001109.1:0-2256 GCA_964505845.1 uncultured Caldilineaceae bacterium | reverse complement strand
AGAACTTGAAACAACTGGTTGAAGCTGAATCCCCACCTAAACTCTCCTCCGCTGCGGGGGGAGGGCAGGGAGGGGGTTAGGGCGTAAAGTATTTGCGAATCACCTCTCGCCTGGCCCAGGGATAGGTCAGCGGGTCCGGGCCAAGCTCGCTGGCGGCGGCGTTGGTGGGCTGGCGGCCAAAAGGCGAGTCCTGGGCGGTGCGCCCACCCGCCGGCGCGTCCAATTCAGCCGGCTGCAACACCTGTTGATCTGATTCCCCCTCGCTTTCCAATTCCAAAGGCTGGCCTTCCACCGCCAGCCGTTCATCCTCGTTGGGCTGGCTGCCGCCGGCGCCCTCGCCAGAGCCGGCCCCGGCCCCGGCATTATCGCCGGGCTGGTCAGACTGGCCCGGTTGTTGGGCCTGGGTCTCACCCTCAGCCTGGGGTTGGCCTTCACCGGGCTGGTTGGCTTGAGCCTGGCCGGGATCGCCGCTTTCTTGGGGCTGGGCCTGGGCCGACTCCTGGGGTGTTTGGGTAATAGATTCAATCGCCTCGGCCAGAGCTTCCAGGGCCTGCTGGGCGGCCTGCAAATTGTCTTCGCCCAAAGCCTGGCTGCCCGCCTGCGAAGGCTGGGTGAGGTTGGGCGCATTGCCGCCGGCATTTTGGGCGGCCTCTTGCAAGGCTTCCCCTAACTGGCTGCGGGCCTGCTCAGATAGGTCGCCCAACTGGTCGGCCAGGCGGCGCAAACCGGCGGCCGCGCCTGCTAAATCGCCGCGATCCAGGGCCTCAGCGATGGAGCGGGTGACGGCCTGGTCGCGCAGCGCATCGGCCAGCGCGTCCAGGGCCTGCCGCAGCGCCTCTTCACTTTGAACTTGTTGAGCCTGCATCTCCGGTTGAAAGGGTGGCGGCATCAGTTTGGGATCGGGTGGAATCACAGCCTCGGCCTTGGGTTCCTCCCAAGCGGCGGGCAGGTCTACGGCGGTGGCCTGGGGCAGGTTGGGGGTCAGGATGTCAAGCAGCAGCAAGGCCAGCAGTAGGGCGGTTACCCCGATAAGGGCCTGAAATTCCAGCCAAAAGCCGCGGTCAAAGGCGCGGATGCGGCGGCGCAGGCCAATGACAATGTTGACCGCTTCCAGCAGCAACTGCTGCACCACCGGGTTATCGGCGGCGGCCGGGGTGTCAACCTCCTGGGCGGTAATCAGCCGGGCCTGCAGGGCCAAACGGCGGTCCAGCCGGTCGGTCATCTTTTTGAGGCGGAGCGGGCGGATAGACCACAGCAGGGAGATGACGGCGACCAGTCCCATCGGCGCTACCCAATCAACCCAGCTTACTTCCCAACCCAGCCATAAATAGCCGGCCATAAAGATGGTGGGAACCAGCAGGGCTAACCAGGCTGCCCGCACCAGCCAGCGCAGCACCCGCCGCCGCCAGAAGGCGGCCCGCAGGCGCTTCAGTGAGCGCAAAAAGGGCGAGGGAGCGGGTGAGCGGTTCATGTAAACTCTAGCTCAATCGGCTCGGCGCTGAGGTGGTTGACCAGGCGGCGCAAGCTGTTAAAGACCAGCAGGGCTGCGCCTACCGCCAACAAGCCGTAAGCCAGCAGGCTTTGCTGCCAGTTGGATTGTAATAACAGGTCTCTGCCGCGCGCCGAAGCTGCTCCATTATCCAGCGATTGCAGGAGAACGGTAGCCTGGCGGATTTTGTTTTCGGCTTCCCAGAAGCGGAGCGAGCCGAGCAGGCTTTGGCCTTGCTTCAGTTGGGCGAGGGCCTGCTGCCCAAGCTCGGCGCGGTGGATATAGGTTTGAAGCTCCGGGATGCGCTCCCGGTAGCCCAACGCCTCGTAGGCTGTGATCGCCGCTTGCCCCTTTTCGATGGTCAGAGGGTAATTGTCATCCTGTAAAGCCTGGCGAGCTTCATTGGCCAAGGCGGCGGCGGCCTGCCCCTGGTGGGCGCGGGCCAGCAGCGCTTCGGCTTCGGCCAGGGTGTCGGCCTGATCGGTTGACTCTAACAGCTTGACGATCTCGCCTAATTCGGCGGCGGCATCGGTGTAGGCGGCTTTGTCAACCAGTTGGCGCACCCGGCTCAGGTCGTACTTGTAAACGGCGTTGATCTGCCAACGGCCGGCAAAATAATCCGGCAGATAGGCCAGCCAGTCCGCCTCCAATTCATCGGCGGGTTGACCATAGGCTGTTTCCAGGGCGCTGCGGTAGCCCGGCTGGGTGGCGCTGGCGCTGATAAATTTTAACAGGGTGGGGAAGCCGTAGCGATCCACCAGAAAGGA
>CAZDMM010001108.1:850-2257 GCA_964505845.1 uncultured Caldilineaceae bacterium | reverse complement strand
TGGTCCAAATGCCGGCGCTCAACACACCACAGTTCGATTGGGTCAAAAGCCGCCTGCCGCATAAAGCCCAACCGGTACCGCCAATTTTCCAGTCTGAGGTCGCTGCCGAAGCTATTGCTTGGGCGGCGCACCACGAGCGGCGTGAGCTAAACGTAGGCAGGTCAACGGTTAAATCGTTCTTAGTCAACCAGATTGCGCCGGGCTTTGCCGACTGGTACCTGGCTCGAACCGGATACGATTCACAGCAGACGGACGAGCCGCGTGACCCGAATAGTCCGTATAATCTATGGGAGCCAGTGCCGGGCGATCACGGAGCCCATGGCCGCTTTGATCATCGGGCGGAGGCCAGCAGCCCCCAGTTGTGGCTTACTACGCATCGAGTTTGGTGGGGCTGGCTAGCCTGGGGGTGGCGGGTATATTCGGCGCAGCAGCCCTGTTCTTAAAAAAGGATAATGCAGGGAGTGGCGCTCCCGCCAACTCGTCGTTTGACTGATGTGGCTGGATATTAAAGGAACACAATACCTGTGAGTACGAAAGAGATAATGAACGATGTTTAACAGAATCCTAGTGCCTTTAGATGGCTCAAAACTAGCAGAACGCGTGTTACCCCACGTCAGCGCCCTGGCCTATGGCAGTAGCGCACAAGTAATCTTACTGCACGTGGTGGAGCAAAACAGTTCTCAAGATCAAATGCGACCCGTTGATCCGGTGAGTTGGCGTTTTCGTCAGACCGAAGCGAAAACCTACCTTGAAGAGGTAGGGCGCGACTTACAAGCGGCAAAACTGATCCAGCCCATCGAAACAGTTTTGTTGGAAGGTCAGGCCGCTGAGCGAATCATTGAATTGGCTCACGAACGTGAGGTTGATTTGATTGCCCTTAGTAGCCATGGCCGAAACGGGTTAAGCGGTTGGAACGTAAGCAGCGTGGTCCAAGAAGTCCTTCTGCGTGCTTACACTTCAATTTTTCTGGCACGGGCCTACCCGGTCAATCAGCCTGGTTTGACCAGCTTACGTTACCGGCGAATTTTGGTGCCGCTTGATGGTTCGCAACGGGCCGAATATGTTCTGTCCCTGGTAGCAGCTTTGTCTCAAGAACACCAAGCCGAAATTTTGCTGACCCACGTGTTAGCTCAACCAGAAATGCCGCGCCGAGTGCCTTTGACCTCCGAAGAGCGGGAATTAAGCCGGCGGCTAGTCGAACTCAATTGCCAGGAGGTAACTTGCTACTTCGACCAGTTGAAATCACGCTTACCGGGCAAGGTTCAGACTCGGCTGGTGGTCGGCGATAACGTGATTGCGACGCTGCACAATCTCGTTGAGGATGAACCGGCTGATCTGGTAGTTTTGAGTGCCCACGGCTATTCAGCCTCACAAAAGCATGCCTATGGCAGCGTTAGCGCTAGCTTT
>CAZDMM010001108.1:0-840 GCA_964505845.1 uncultured Caldilineaceae bacterium | reverse complement strand
CTGCTCATCATCCAAGACTTGTCTCCGCAGGGGATAGCACCTAGCCCGGCTGAAGTTATTGCCCGGCAGTATCATGCTAGTGAACGGCCGCTTACCTATGACAAACCGTCCATTTGAGCCGATTTCGCCTAGAGTGCAGGAGCAGCATCCAGGGTCACATGTGGCATGGGACAAAAGTAGATCAGGCCGCCGAGAGCCGCCACCTGAGACCAGGAGCTGGCTCTTAGCCTAAATTTCCTCGAGCATCTGTCCCAATGACAGGCTTCAGTACGTCATAGCAGATTACTGAAACTAGCGAGGAAATCTCACTCTCTTGAGTGAAAGGAGTTCAAACAATAATGAATAAAGCAAGAGGCTTGCTTTATAGACTGGCTGTAGGAGCCGTCTTAATGGATATCTTTGACCCTGATCGAGGCCTGCGCCGTCGGGCGTTAATGCGCGACCAGCTTTGGCATACCCAGCGCCAAAGCAGAGAATTAATCGACAAGAAAATGCGTGACCTACAGAATAGTGCCGCCAGCATGGTAGCCGAGACTAGAGCAAAATTGAGGGGTGAAATGGGCGACCAACATGGCCTGGCCAAACATCTTCCTTCGGACGAAAATCCGCAGATCGAACCTGAAAGCGAAAACAAGGACTCATTCAAACAGGGCGGCCAACAGCGACCTGGCTCCACTATTGACCAGAACGATTGTGTCGATGTGGCGGCTTGGGAAAGCTTCCCGGCCAGCGATCCTCCGGCCTGGATATCAAGCAGGGAAAAGGGCAAGACTGCTGGTAGACCGGTTCGCGGCCACAGTCCTAGTCCTGATTAAGCTTTATCCAGAAGATTAGCTGAAC
>CAZDMM010001107.1:0-2262 GCA_964505845.1 uncultured Caldilineaceae bacterium | reverse complement strand
TTGGGTCTGAATATTGTGGATTTGGGACTGATCTACAGCCTTGAGGTCCAGGGCAGCCAGGTTGAGTTGGCCATGACTATGACCACCCCGGCTTGCCCGTTGAGCGGCTATTTGCTTGAGATGGTCGAAGCGGCCATCTGGCAACAGATCGCCGAGGTCGAATCGGTCAATCTCAAGCTGGTCTGGGAGCCGCCCTGGCATCCCGGGCTGATGTCCGACGAGGGAAAAGCAGCGTTGGGATGGATAGACTAATGTTGAGCTTAAAAGATCAAGTCTGGCAGCGGCTCAAAACAGTTCCTTATCCCGGATACAGCCGCGATATAGTTTCTTTTGGCCTGGTTCGCCGCGTATCTGCCCAGGAAGAAAGCGTCATCATTACTCTGGATATGGGCCATCTGGCCCGCGAGACCCAAGAGGCAATTGCCGGAGCGGTCCACCAGGTCATCCAGGAAATGCCTGGAATAAAAAAGCTGCGCCTGGAGGTAGCGCAGTCGGTCTCAGTTCAGGCGCAGATGGCCTCAACCATGCTGGAGCGACCCGGCATTCGCTACATGCTGGCGGTAGGCAGCGGCAAAGGGGGCGTGGGCAAGTCGACCGTGGCGGTTAACCTGGCCGTAGCCCTGGCCGAACAAGGCTTGCGTGTGGGGCTGATGGATACGGATGTCTACGGTCCGAACGTGCCGCGCATGTTGGGCGTAACCCAACTGCCGCCCTCTTCGAATGGCAAACTTGTTCCGGCTCAAGTCTACGGCCTGCGGCTGGTGTCGTTGGGGCTGCTGGTCAAACCGGACGAGTCGATCACCTGGCGCGGACCGCTGACCGATAAACTGATCCGCCAATTTATGACCGACGTAGCCTGGGGTGAACTGGATGTCCTGATAGCGGATTTACCGCCTGGCACCGGCGATGTGGTCATCTCGCTGGCTCAACGGACCCGCCCTGATGGTGCGGTGGTTGTCGTCACGCCGCAAGAGGTAGCCCTGGATGACGCCCGCCGGGCGGTCAGTATGTTCCGCGGGTTTGAGACGCCGGTGCTGGGGTTAGTGGAGAATATGAGTTATTTTGCCTGCCCCAGGTGCCACACCTCACACTATCTGTTCGGGCAGAAAGGGGGAGCGAGCCTGGCCGAGGTTCTGAATATTCCCCTGTTAGGTGAGATTCCCATGGGGCCAGAAGTGCGCGAGGGCGGCGACCAAGGAGTGCCTGCCGTTTTACAGCCGGACTCTCTAGCCGGACTGATCCTGCGGGGCATCGCCCTCAAAATCTGGTCGCAACTCGAAGTTTCCAAGGTCTAACCGGCATTGGAATTACTTTTTCTATAAGTGATAATACCATCACCTGGGTCTCTATGAGAATAGGAGAAAAATCGAATGCGCTTAACGATACGCCAGATGAACTATCTATTGCTTTTTGTCATCGTAGTGAGCGCTGCCGTTCTCTTGTGGGGTACGGTCCAGACTTATCGCTCGCTACCGCCGTTGCCTGAGGCGTTCGTTACTCAGGATGGGCAGACCCTTTTTACCCGTTCAGATATCAAAGCTGGGCAAGCCGCCTTTCAGCAAAAAAATTTGATGGGATTTGGCACCCTGTTGGGCAATGGCAGTTACTTTGGGCCTGATTTTACGGCGGAATACCTGGCCTTGCTGCGAGATGGGCTGCTTGAGCGCTCAACTCAGCAGAATTTTGGCCTCCCCTCGGCCGAGTTAACCCCGGAGCAGCGGGAGCAGGCGCTGGCGCAGGTGAAGGCCGTGGCCCGTTCGACCAAACTTGTAGATCATCAGGTGGAGATCCCCCTCCTTTGGGCCGAAGCTCACCAGGACATCGTAAATTTGTACCGGGAACGTTTTGTCGCCGGCGACCCCGAGCTGGGCGTCGCCTCACTGACGTTACGGGCTGAAGAAGCCGAAGCTTTAGCGGCGTTTGTGGGCTGGACGGCCTGGTTCAGCCTGGCTCCTCGTCCCGGCAGCGACGGCTCCTACACCAATAACTTTCCTCCTTTGCCAGAACTGGGGCTAACGCCAACGCCGCAAACCCTGACCTGGTCCGCCTGGACCCTGGGGATTGTCTTGCTCCTGGCGCTGCTTATCGTGTTGGCCTACATGTTTGTTGAGATAGAACCGATTGCGGAGCTGCCGCTGTTGGCCGAATCGGCCGATGGGCCGCCTAGTTTTTTGCAGAAGGCAATACTGTTTCTGCTGGCAGGTTGCGCGCTGGTATTTCTGGGGCAAACCCTGGCCGGGGGTTATCTGGCCAATGCCTATG
>CAZDMM010001106.1:0-2270 GCA_964505845.1 uncultured Caldilineaceae bacterium | reverse complement strand
TCACCGAAGGCCGGGTCAGGATGATGGCGCTGAACAGAGCCACCCCCAGAAAGCCAAAGTTTTGCAGCCAAATATTTTTGAAGCGGCGGGGCCAGCGCCGGCGCAAACTCATCAACTTGGGGAAACGCTTGTAAATGAGGCTGCGCCGCTGCAACCACTCGCCGGGGCCGGGAATGGGGCAGACGGTACACCACAAGCGCCCGAAGAACGGCACCAGGACGATAATCAGCACCGCCCACCAGACAATCCAGATGTAGATGATGCTGAAGTTTTTGGCCCCGGCGGGCGTCCCAAACAGGCCGGTCAATATGGCGAAGACAAAGAAAAATAAGGTTATCAGCATTAAGACCGGTTGGAACAGGCGCGAGGTGAGAATGGTTTTGAGCAGGGGGATTTTGGTTAGAAGGTCAAGGCGATTTTGCTGCATCATACCGTCGTCTCAGCCGGTTGGGGCGGCGGAAAACGCCACAAGTAGATTAACACTCCCCCAACCACCAGCATCAGCAGAGCGACCGCCTGGCCAAAGGTGGTGTTGGGGCCGACAATGAGTTCGCCGCTCATAAAGGGGTGCAGCGTGCCGCAGCTAACCGAGCAGCGATAGCGGAATTTGCCCGGCTTGTCGGCCACAAACTGGAGAGTTTGCGACTGGCCCGGCTCGACCCGCGTCTCCAGACCGTAGCCGTCAAGATACAAGCCGTGAACCACATCCGAGGCCGTCATGGTAATCATTACCGTATCACCCTGGTTGACCTGTAAAGTACCCGGTTCGTAGGCAAACTGGCGGCCATCCACGGTAAAATGGCGCGTGGTCGGGGCCGGGCGAAAAGGCCAGGGGGTCACCAGGATAGCGACACTCAGGCCGACAAAGATGAGCAACAGCAGGGTTTTGGCGAAAAGATTCGGACGCGTCATTGGCTGCCGGATTGAATCAGCTCCGTATCCGTAGGCGGGCCGAAGCGGCTGTACTCCTGGTCAATATAGGCGCGAATCGTGGTCAACTCTTCCTCTTCGCGCCACATTCGCATCACGTCACGCGTGATATCAACACAGATCGTACAAAGCGTGGCGTGGTTATCCCATTCGACTACGCTGCCATCGGCCTTAAAAGCTTTGACATAGCAATCGCTGTTACTCGTATGGCCCATGCCGCCACAACCGCAGTAACAGGGCATTTGCTTAAGAATGTCGGGATTAGCGGCGGCGAAACGGTAAGCTTCCTGTACATTGGGCGGGGCCGTCTGCACAAAATCAGGCATCTGTGACAGAGGAGCCAACTTGATGTCGCGCGTAGCTTTGCTGCTGGAACCACAGCCGCTTACCACAACCATCATGAAGACACCCACCACCAAAACAAAAATCCACTTCATCGAATGGCCCTCCAATTTTGCTGTAACCTATGCCCGTAAGCTCCTGCGCGCCAAAAGTACACTCCGTTATTACTCACCTTAGGAGTATTTTTCGCTTACGGTCCCCAATCGGATTTAGCAACCAAAATCATCTGGGGATTCTTCGGGTCGTTGGTCCGTACAGTCACCTCAAAGCGGTGAGGACCATCCATCCCTTCATGCATCATGTACTCCATCGAGAGTTCGGCTTCCTGCCCCGGTTTAATTGTCGTCGAACTGACGACAGCTTGGGGCGGTCAGCAACCCTCTACGGCTTTTACCTGTGGCTGATCGACGACGCGGAGCGTCGCATCACCCTCGTTACGCAGCTTAAACGTGGTGCGCACCGTGGCCCCCAACTTTTGATAGCCTTCATCAACCTCAGCTCGGTCAACAACAAGTTTAGGCGTGCCGGTTTCCAGGGTGTTGGGGCCAATGATCAGGATGTAACTCAGCCCGCCAACAACCAAGATAACGGCAGCAGCCACAGCCCAAAGCCACCACGAACGCCTGGTAACGGGTTGAACAGTATTCTTTTTGTTTTTTCCTTTTTTGGACAAGCTTGCTCCTCCTGAAATGATATCACTTCTATTAATAATAGTTTAGCAAGTTATACGCGGATTACTAAAGTTTATTTTCAATTTCACTCTCAGCATACCAGGCTATCTTAAAGCTGGCTTGAAGTCTTTATGAAGATTTAGTAAAGATTTAGGGCGTTTTGACTACTTCGACCGCTCTCAACAATCATTTTTGCGTTGGCCTCGAAGCATCGCTCACCCAGAGTGAAACCGCATGAACTGAGTCTGCTATCTCCGCTTATCATTTTTCAATGAGCCGTTAGGCTTGCACCAGGTAATTGCGCATCATACCCATATCTTCGTGTTC
>CAZDMM010001105.1:0-2272 GCA_964505845.1 uncultured Caldilineaceae bacterium | reverse complement strand
CGGCCGGTGCGGCTGACCCAGGGCCGCAACCAATTTGAGTTCAACCTGCCGGCCACCGGCAGCGGCTTTCGACGTTTTCGGGTGGAGGTAGAGGCGGCCCAGGATAGCCGTTTACAAAACAATTGGGGCGCGGCTTTCACTACCATCTATGGGCCGCCGCATGTGTTGGTGGTGGAGGGTCAAGCCGGTGAGTCCGCCAATCTGAGCCAGGCGCTCCAGGCGGCCAAAATAACGGCTGCGGTTGTTGCGCCGCCAGCTCTGCCCGGCTCTCTGCCCGGCCTGGCCGCTTATGACGCGGTGGTGCTGGTCAATGTGCCGGCGGCGGCCCTGCCTCTCAAAACCCAGGAATTATTGGCAGACTATGTGCGCGATTTGGGGCGCGGGCTGGTGATGATTGGAGGGCCACACAGCTACGGCGCGGGCGGCTACCTGCGCTCGCCGCTGGAAAAGGCGCTGCCGGTGGAGATGGAGGTGCGCAGCCGCAGCCGGGAACCCAACCTGGCCGTGGTGCTGGCGGTGGACAAGTCGGGCAGCATGGGCGCCTGCCACTGCGATAACCCCGACCTGCGCCAGACCTACACCCGCGTCCCCAGCGGGCTGCCCAAAATTGATATTGCCAAGCAGGCTATCTTTCAAACCGCCTCGGTGTTGGGCAATTTTGACTACCTGGGCGTGGTTTCATTTGACAGCAGCGCCCACTGGCAGCTTCAACCCGGCCCCTGGCAGGGCGAGACCAGCCTGGAAGAGGCCATCGGCGGCATGGCGGCCAACGGGCAAACCAACATCTACGCCGGTCTGGCGGCGGCGGAAGAATCCCTGGGCAATATCCCGGCCCGGGTCAAGCACATTATCCTGCTGACCGATGGCTGGTCGCTCTCCGGGGCGTATGATGAACTGATTGCACGGCTGGCTCAAGAAGGCATCACCCTCTCGGTGGTGGCGGCGGGCAACGGCTCGGCCACCTACCTGGCCAACCTGGCCCGCAAAGGCGGCGGCCAATACTACCCGGCCCAGAATATGAACGAAGTGCCCCAAATTTTTCTCAAGGAGACGGTTCGCGCCGCCGGGGCCTACCTCATCGAAGAGCCGTTCCGGCCAGTGGTGGCCGTTTCCGGCGGAGGCGCAGCCGCCAGCCCTATTGTGGCCGGCCTGGATTGGGCCGCTGCCCCGGCTCTGCTGGGCTACAACGGGACCACTCCCAAAGGGGCGGCGCGAGTTGCTTTGCTGACCCCGCGCGGCGACCCCCTGCTGGCAGCCTGGCAGTACGGCCTGGGCCGCTCGGTGGCCTGGACTTCTGATTTGAGCGGGCGTTGGGCTAAAAATTGGCTGGAATGGGCGGACTTCACCCGGCTGGTGGGGCAGATGGTCACCTGGAGTTTGCCGCGCCCCGGCAATGAACAGCTTGAGTTGGCCGTGTCGGTGCGGGGGGGTAAAGCTACGCTCACGGCGCAAACCACCAATGTAGGGTCGCAAGGCCTTGCCACCCTAAAAGTCATCGCCCGGCTGCTGGCCGCCGACGGCCAGGCCCAGGAGGTTGAACTACTGCCCGGCGGCCCGCAGCAGTATCAGGCCAGCCTGCCCCTCCCCGCCGAGGGAGTCTACCTGGCCCAGGTGACCGCCTTTAGCCAAAATTCCGAGGGGGAGCCGATCGCCAGCCAAACCACCGGCCTGGTTGTGCCTTATTCCCCGGAATACGCCGCCCAGGGGACAAATTTGCCGCTGCTCACCGAACTGGCGACCGCTAGCGGCGGTCAATTGCTGACAAACGCCGGCCAGGCTTTTGCCCATACTCTGGCAGTGGGCCGGCAAACCCAACCGATTTGGCCCAATTTATTGCTGCTGGCGGTGCTGCTTTGGCCTGTGGACATCGCCCTGCGCCGTTTGAGGGTGGGCCGCCGGGAGTGGCAGCGGGCACAGGAGTGGCTGCGGCGGTATTGGCCCCTGAAACACGCCGGCTCTGCGCCTCAGCCCAACCTCCCCCCGGCTCCTCCGGCGGTGCAGGCTTTCCGGGAAGCCCGGCAGCGCACCCGCCGCCCCCCGGAAGAGGCCCGGCCAGTTCCGCTTAACACCTCGCCTCCACCTACTCCGGGTGAAGGGGCGTCTCGCCTGAATATCCCCTCCCAACCTGAGCCTGCCGCAGCCCCGCCGCCGTCTGAGGCAAAGCCGGTTTCCCCCCAACCTTCAGCCGATGACCAGGATACCCTGGCCCGGCTGCGGGCGGCCAAAAAACGGGTCAAGCGTTAGTTCCCTTTTTTGACCCTCTCTCATTGAG
>CAZDMM010001104.1:0-2275 GCA_964505845.1 uncultured Caldilineaceae bacterium | reverse complement strand
GGCACGCCCAAGACGGGCAATCCTGAAACCGCCGCCACGCGCCGGGTAATTTAGTACATCACGACGTCAATGAGGCAATGATCCGACCGCCGACGGCTGACCGCTGTCTGCTGTCAGCCGTCGGCGGTCAAGAAGAGGTAATTCAGCCATGAGCGAACCAATCCTGCTTGAACGCGATGGGCCAATCGCGACCGTCATGCTCAACCGCCCACAGCAGCGCAATGCCATCAACCGGGCGATGTGGATACGCTTGCAGGAGTTGGCCTACGAACTCGACGCCGACCCAGAGGTGCGGGTGGTGATCTTTCGCGGGGCGGGCGATAAGGCTTTTTCCGCCGGGGCGGACATCAGTGAGTTTGAAACCTATCGCAGCAACTCCAGCCAGGCCAGGGCTTATGGCGTGGTGATGGACAGCGCCACTGACGCCATCGAAGCGCTGGGCAAACCCACCATTAGCCTCATCCGAGGGTTTTGCGTGGGCGGCGGGCTGGAGCTGGCCACCGGGACCGATTTGCGGATTGCGACTGAAGATGCTCGCTTTGGCGTGCCGATTGCCCAACTCAACGTGCTGGTGGGGTATAAAGAGATGCGGCGGCTGGTGCGGCTGGTCGGCCCGGCTCCCACCATGAACCTGCTGCTGACGGCTCGCCTGATTGACAGCGCCGAAGCCCTGCGTATCGGTCTCATTTCTGAAATCATCCCGGCCGCCGAAATCGAGTCGAGGGTGTATGACCTGGCCCGGCGGATGGCCACTCTGGCCCCGCTGGCGGCTCGCTGGCACAAGCAAATCCTGCAAACCGTGTTGGCGAATCCGAGCCTGTCCAAGCTCTCTCCGGCCGAGGAGGCGCTGCCTTTTGCCAGCTTCGATACCGCCGATTTTCAAGAGGGTCGCCGCGCCTTTTTGGAAAAGCGGCCGCCCCGGTTTGTTGGTAATTAGTAATTGGTAATTACCAGTTACCCATTGGCGTACTTAAATAAGGAAAACTTCATGATGTCCTTCTTTGCGTTAGACGGCATTCGCGTGCTCGATGTGACCCAGGTAATGGCCGGGCCGTTTTGCTGCCTGTTGCTGGGCGATATGGGTGCGGATGTGATCAAAATTGAAAAGTTAAACGGCGGCGATGACTCCCGGCGGATGGCGCCGCCCTTCATCAACGGGGAGTCGGCGGCCTTTCTGGCCATGAACCGCAACAAGCGCAGCCTGGCCCTGGATCTTAAGCAGCCGGAGGGACAGGCCATCTTCCGCCAATTGGCCGCCCAGGCTGATATTGTGGTGGAGAACTTTCGCCCCGGCACGATGGAGTCGCTGGGTCTGGGTTACACCGATTTGAGCGTGGGTCATCCAGAGCTAATTTACTGCTCCATCTCCGGTTTTGGGCAGACCGGCCCCTACCGCGAGCGGGGTGGTTTCGATCTGGTGGCCCAGGGCATGTCGGGCCTGATGAGCATTACCGGCCATCCCAGCCAACCGCCGGTGAAGGTTGGCGTGCCCCTGGCCGATCTCAACGCCGGTATGTATGCCGCTTATGGGGTGCTGTGCGCCTATATTCATCGCTTGCGCACGGGCCAGGGGCAGTGGGTGGACACCTCGCTGCTGGAAGGGGGTATTGCCTACACGGTCTGGGAGTCGGCTATGTATTTTGCCACCGGTATTGTTCCGCCGCCCATGGGTTCGGCCCACCGCCTGGCTGCGCCCTATCAAGCCTTTGGCACCGCCGACGGCTACCTCACCCTGGGCGCGGCCAACCAGGCCAGCTGGGAGAAGTTGTGCCAGGCTTTGGAGCGGCCCGATTTGCTGGCCGACCCGCGCTTTGTGGATAATCCTTCCCGGGCGACCCGCGCCGTGGAATTGGCCGCGGAGTTGGAACAGGTATTTGTGACGCGCTCTACGGCGGAATGGCTGGAGCGGCTCGACGCCGCCGGTATCCCCGCCGGCCCCATCAACGATATGGCGGCAGTTTATGCTGACCCACACGTGCAGGCCAGGCAGATGATGGTCGAGCTGGAGCATCCCACCGCCGGCCCGGTCAAATACATTGGCCTGCCGGTCAAACTCTCGGCTACGCCGGGAGCGATTCGCCGGCCCGCTCCCACCCTGGGCCAACACACGGAGGAAATTTTAGGCGAACTCAGTCTCAGCGCCGCTGAAATTGCTGTCTTACGGGTTAAGCGAGTGGTCCGGTAATTTATTGGTTAGAGGGAGGTTTGACAATTGAATAATTGACATCGTATCGAATTATGTGCTTAGACCGATAGAACGCTGACGACGCAGAAA
>CAZDMM010001103.1:0-2276 GCA_964505845.1 uncultured Caldilineaceae bacterium | reverse complement strand
GCTATAGTCCAGATTGGCTCGCTTCAAGCCAGTCAGCTCGCTCACCCGCATCCCCGACGATTTCAGAGCCAGGATAATGGCCAGATCCCGCAGCCAGGCCAGATGCTGGCGCTGCCGGTCGGCCGGGGCCAGGTGGCTATCTAGCTGGGGTGGCTGTTTGGCCGCATCAATAAGGGCAGCCACGATCTCGATGGGTGGGATCTTTTGATCCACCGGTTTGGGCTTGACATTAGTTGCCTGGTGCAGCTCGTCCTTGAGGCGAGTGTATTCGATAAAGTCAAAGGCGGGCAGGCTTTTGCGCAGAACCAGGAAGCGCAGAAAGCGGGCGGTGGCGGTCAAGTAGAGCGAGCGCGTACTTTCGGCCAGGGGAACGGGAGCGGTATAGCTGTTCGGTTGATAATGCTGCTGGAGCAGCCAGGTCGGGAACTCTTGCAGCATATTGGGCTTGAGCGCGGCAATCGGCGTGGTGTCAGACCACTGGTAGGCCTCTTCGAGATAGCGGCGCAGATAGGTCAGGGCTTGGCCATAGGTCTGGGCGGTGTGGGCCGACTGGCCACCGGCGACGGTTTTCAGAAAAAGGGTGAGCCCGTCCTGAAAGCTTAAGGCTTTTTCCTCCATTTTTCTTCAGTTCCTTCATTATATATAGGTGTTCCTTCATTATAGTAGAGGAGGGGGAGAGAGAGACCCTGCCCCATCTCTTATGTCGCATAAGGGGTCTTATACGACGTATCTTATCACACCTGGAAGAGGTTGTCAAGGGTAGAAATCGTTGTTTGTCGGATCGCATAAAGTTTGACACTGTGACCGAAATTATTGAGATTGGTGATCGAAATTAGTGAGACTGGCCTAAACTAAGTTAATGAGACTGGCCTAAACTCCCTGCTGTTATCGAAGTTAGTGAGACTGGCCTAAATTGGATAAGAAATTAACGGTCGTATCTTCTTTCTGAGACTCTTGTACTATACGAAGGATTAGATTACCCTAAAGTAAAAAAGGTTGGGTAGAATTATTTGCCAGGTCAGAATGTATGTTCTAAAATATTGAACCTTAAAAAACAGAACATTTGTGCTTTTTGTACTTGACGATATTCCTATATCGGAATATAATAAGGCAGTATGGCACGCGCAGCAACCACCTCCGACGTCTTCAACGCCATTGCGGAACCGCAACGACGGAAAATCCTCAACCTGCTAGCCCAGGGGGAGCGCTCGGTAAACGAGATCGTCGAAGCGCTCGGTCTCAAGCAGCCACAAGTCTCCAAGCACTTGCGGGTGTTGCGAGAGGTTGACCTGGTCAGCGTGCGGGAGGCGGGGCAGCAGCGGTTTTACCAAATCAATAGTGCGGGCCTCAAGCCTGTCTACGATTGGGTGAAACCGTTTGAGCAGTCGTGGAACGAGCGCTTTGATCGCCTGGCCGATTATTTAAATGAATTGCAAAATAAAGGTGAAAAAAATGACTAAAAGTAATGACCCAACAACAGCAGCAGCGGAACGAGAGTATGTGATGGAGCGTGTCTTCAATGCACCGCGCGAGTTGGTGTTCACCGCTTTTTCGGCGTGCGAGCATGTGGCGCATTGGTGGGGGCCAACCGGCTGGACGCTGCCGGTCTGCGAGATGGATTTCCGGCCTGGCGGTGTCTGGTTTTACTGCATGCGC
This sequence comes from uncultured Caldilineaceae bacterium, assembly GCA_964505845.1. Classification (GTDB taxonomy): domain Bacteria; phylum Chloroflexota; class Anaerolineae; order 4572-78; family J111; genus DSQQ01. The sequence goes on along the minus strand of CAZDMM010001103.1, from coordinate 620 downwards.
GGACCGGGGGGCGAAGACGCCTGCGGCAAGGCCACCTACCGGGAGATTGTCAAACCGGAGCGGATTGTTTACACCGATGCGTTTGCTGATAAGTCCGGCAATGTGCTCGCTGAGATGCCGCAGATGGTCATCACGTTGACCTTCACCGACCAGGACGGCAAGACGGCGCTGACCAACCGGGTGGAATTTGCCTCGGCGGCGGACAAGGAGGCGACCCTGGGCATGGGCATGGTCGAGGGGCTGACCCAAAGCCTTGATCGTCTTGAGGCTTACCTGGCCCAGCTCTAAATTTTCTGAATTATTAAACATAAGGAGAATTAACCAATGAGAAAAGTAGCATCAGGGCTGTTCATCTCGCTGGATGGCGTGACGGAGTCCCCCGATCAATGGCAATTTGACCACTTTGATGAGGGTATGCTGGCCGCGCTGGAGGCCTACCTTGCTGAGACAGACACCATCATGATGGGGCGAGTGACCTATCAGGAATGGTCGGAATATTGGCCGACTTCGACCGATGAACCGTTTGCCAGCTTCATCAATAGTGCGCCCAAATACGTTGTCTCAACCACTCTGGACCGGGTCGAGTGGGGAAACTGGGATAATGTAACCTTAATCAAGGA
>CAZDMM010001102.1:0-2279 GCA_964505845.1 uncultured Caldilineaceae bacterium | reverse complement strand
ACCTGGAACTGGTCAGCGCCTCGGCCCGGCCGGAGGACATCGCCGCCGCCGAGGCTCAACTGGCCCAGGCCGAGACGGCCCGCGACGGGGCCAGGCTGACCTGGCAGCAGCTCGCGCAGGTAGTCCGTAACCCGCACGAGTTGGCCGCCAAAATCAATCAGGCCCAGGCCCAGGTCAGCCAGGCCGAACATAATCTGGAGCTGGCCCGCGTCCATCTGAAGCGGATGGAGATCCAGGCCGAGGCCGCCAGCCGCAATCAGACCACCCGGGCCGGGGCCAATGAAGGGCTGGTTCAGGCCGAGGCGGCCCAGTACCAATGGCAAGCCGCCCAAACCGGGGTGCAGATGGCCGAAGTAGCCCTGGCCGGGGCCAAACAGCAGGTGACCCATCTCATCCAGATCCGCGATAACCCGCTGCCGCTGATGGCCCAGGCCAACGCCGCCGAGGCCGCCTTCCGCCAGGCCGAAGCGGCCGTCCAGGCCGCCCAGGCCAACCTGGCCGCGGTCAAAGCCGGCCCCGCCGCCGAAGATATCGCTATCGCCCAGGCCCAGGTACGCGAGGCCGAAGCGGGCCTGAAAGCCGTGGCCGTGCAACTGGCCAAGCAAAGCCTGACCGCCCCCCGCGCCGGCCTGATCAGCCGGCGTATGGTCGAGCCAGGCGAACTGGCCGCGCCGGGGACGATGCTGCTGGAACTGAGCGACATCGAGACGGTTGACCTGACCGTGTACCTCCCTGAAACCCAAATTGGCCGGGTCAAGCTGGGCCAGGTGGCGCGGGTCTACCCCGACGCCTATCCAAACGAGGTCTTTGAGGGGACGGTCAGCTATATTGCCCACGAGGCCGAGTTCACCCCCAAGAACGTGCAAACGCAGGAAGAGCGGGTCAACCTGGTCTTTGCCGTCAAAATTACCCTGCCCAACCCCGACCATCGCCTGCGGCCCGGCATGCCTGCCGATGCCGAGATTTTGCCCACCCTTCAGGCCGGTTCAGTCGCTGCACCGTCTCCGGCCCCCTCACCGCAGGCAACTGTGACGGCTCCGGTTACGCCGACGCCGGTTAAGGTGGCAGCAACGCCCACCATCGTCTCGACCCCGACGGCGGCGCCGGCTCCCCCGCTGGCTCAGGCCGAGATTGTCTCAGCCGGATTGAACGTACGGAGTGGGCCTGGGGTAACACATCCGGTCATTGCCACCCTGGTTAAGGGCGATACGGTCGCGCTGGTCAAGGTTGACCCGGCCAGCGACTGGCTGCAGGTAAAGCTGCCCGGTGATGAGGAAACCGGCTGGATTTCGAGCGACCAAACCTATGTGTCAGTGAGGGATACACTGGAAACGGGCCAGGCCGGGCCGGTCAAAGCTGAGCCGACGCCTACGCCTCCTAAAGCTGCCTCAGCAACGGCCAAAATTGTCTCGGCCGGTCTAAACGTGCGCAGCGGGCCGGGGGTCAGCCATCCGGTTATCGCCACCCTGGTTAAGGGCGATACGGTCGCGCTGGTCAAGGTTGACCCGGCGACGGGCTGGCTGCAGGTAGAGCTGCCCGGCGGCGAGCAAAGCGGCTGGATTTCTGGCCATCCCACTTACGTGTTGGTCAAATAACAGCGCAAAATCCGACAAAAGTCGGAGACTGGCCGCCGAAAAAGTGGTATGCTATCTAATAAGTCGGGCCTGACGCCCCGGCAGAAAGGGCGTCAGGCGCTATCGCAAAGGACAATGGTATTCAAAATATGGCCGAGCAACATCATGCAGAACCCCTGGCCTCCTCGTCGCGGCTTTTTGAGCGCGGCCTGGTTTGCCTGGCGCCGGAGAACAGCCCGGTTGAAGTAAGCCGGGGGATGGTTATTCTAACTCGGGAGGGCTGGGCGGCGGGTAAAGTAGCGGCGGTAGTAGTTGACGGTCACCCGCAGCAAGTGACCCATCTGCTCCTGGTGCGCCCCCACCTGGTTTCGGATTACCGCCTGGTGCCGGTGAGCTTGATTGAAGAGGTGAAGGAAGAGGGGGTTTCGCTGGGCATCAGCGGCGAAGCCATCGAAACCTTAGCGGCCCGCTAAGGTGAATCGGATACCAGGTCAGATAAATCTAAAGGAGGGATCATGCTTCATTCACTTGGCTTAAAACACTTCCGCTGGCTGGGCGTGCTGGCCGTTCTCTTTGGCCTGCTCACTCTGGTTTCCGGCGGGTCGGTTCTGTTTGACGAAGCGGGCCGGCAGGCCGCCGGCCATTATGTGCCGTTTGTGGTCTGGTTTAACTTTCTAGCCGGTTTTGCCTATATTATCGCCGGGG
>CAZDMM010001101.1:0-2284 GCA_964505845.1 uncultured Caldilineaceae bacterium | reverse complement strand
GCACCAGGGGCAGGGGCCGCTTTCATAAATCCCAGAGCCATCGGGCAGCTCACGTCCCCGGCAGCCCTGGCAATCTATACAGGGCCGTATCACGGTGGCCTCGGCGGGCGCAAGCTGCATCAAGCTGCGGATGCTGTTGCGGGCGTGTTCCATGGTGTAACCTTCCAGAGCCTCGCCCAGGCTAAAAAGCACAATCACGGTGGCGGCTTCGCCGTATTCTCCAATGGCAAAAGCGCCGACGGCCGCCAGGCACATCAGGACATTCATGTCCAGGCCCTGCCCGCTGCGAATCGCCGCCCAGCCGGCTTTGGCCGGAAAGTACAGGCCGAAGAGTCCGCCGACGAGGAAGAACGCAGGGGTGAGGAGGAGCAGGGGAGCAGGGGAGCTAAATAAAAGATTCGCCCCTGCCCCTCCGCTCCCTTGCTCCCCTGCCGGGAGGAGCCACTCAAGGATAAAAGCAGCCGCAATAAAAGCTGCCCCAATGAGGGTAAAAGTATTGCGCGGGCGGCGGAACAGTTCGATGAGCTGCTGGGCGGCGGTGTGGGGTGCATCTTGGGCCTGAGGTTGAGCCACATCATAACCCAGGGCGCGAATCCGCTGCACGATGGGGGTCTGGTCAGACAGGGTGGTGACCAGTTCCATTTTGGCGGTGGCAAAATTCACCTGGCAGGCTTCAACGCCGGGCAGATTGCCGACGCCCTTTTCCAGCTTGAGGGCGCAATCGGCGCAGTCCATGCCGGTGATGCGGAGAGAGAGTTTGTCGGCCATTGTTTTGACTCCCTGTGTATGCATAGAATGCGTGGTGCGTAGTGCGTAGTCCGTCAGTTTACGCACCACGCACTACGCACCACGTTATTTGTGTTCCACATGTTCCAAACCGCGCTGAAACAGGTCTCGAATATGCTCATCATCAAGGGTGTAGTAAACCATCCGCCCTTCCTTGCGACTTTTGACCAGCCGCATGTCGCGCATCAAGCGCAGTTGGTGTGAGATGGCGCTCTGGGTCATCCCCAGGGTGGCGGCCAAATCGCACACGCATAGCTCGGTGTGGAGCAGGGTAGAGATGAGGCGCAGCCGGGTGGGGTCGGCCAGAGCTTTGAAGGTGTCGGCCAGAAAAGTGGCGGTCAAGCCGTCCAGCAGGGTTTGCTCGGCTTGTTTGACCTTTTCCCGGTCAATAATGGTTTCGGCGCAGCGGTCAGAAGCTCGTGGCATAGGATTATAACCCGACAATGTATGAATACTTGCTCATATATTACCTCAAAAAAAAGAGGCTGTCAAGGGGGAGGAGAGAGGCGAGGAGGGCATGTTCAAGTCGCTTGATAACTCGGAAATCGCATCCTTCGATATGCCCTTCGTTACACTCAGGGCTACTCAGGATGCGAATCTCCTGGTTATACGCCTTTCAAGCCGCACCCTGAGTAGCCGGAGCATAGCGGAGGCGTATCGAAGGGTGCTTTGCCCTTTTAGCCTGAGGCTTCAGCCTCAGGCAAGGAGGCGAAAAGCCTCCCCGCCTCTCTCTCCCTCGCCTCACCCGGTCACGCGGAAGCCGGTAAATTGGCCGGTGTAGGGGGCGAAAGTGACCTCAACCTCGCTGACGCGGGCGGGCGGCTCGCCGTGGTGGCACCAGGCGACGGCCTGGCGCACGGCGGCCTCATCACCCTCAAACACGGCCTCAACCCGGCCATCCCACAAATTGCGCACCCAGCCGGTCAATTTTAACTCCTGGGCCTTGCGCTGCGTAAACCAGCGAAAGTTGACCCCCTGAACGCGGCCAGAAATAAAGACATGAGCGCGAAGAGTCTTTGTCTCAGATGAGGTGTTCATACCTGTATCCCATTTAAGCGCAAAGAAAACTGCGGGAACTAAGGCCGTTCCAAGGTTTAAATCCGTCAAAACGTGTTGCGTGGTGCGTACTCCGTAAACGGAACACGCACCACGATTGGATCGCTTATTCTCCTGGAACTACTTCAAGGAAGCTCTCCTCAGTTCCCTTCTACCCGAATTCGGTTAAAAAACTCCACCACCCGCTGCATAAAAAGCTGGTCTGCTTCGCCCCGAAAGGTGTGGGGCTGGCCGGGATAGGTGAAACATTCAACCTCTTTATGCAGCGCCTGCAACTTTTGGCACAGTTCCTCAGACCAGGCCGGCGGCACAGTGCCGTCGTCGTCGCCGTGATGGATGCTGACCGCTGCGCTGATGCGCTCCAAAAAATTGATCGGCGAGATGCGCTGCAGGGCTTCCGGCGGGGCGGTGAGTTCTTCCAGCCCGCGCGCTCTGCCTGACC
>CAZDMM010001100.1:0-2284 GCA_964505845.1 uncultured Caldilineaceae bacterium | reverse complement strand
CCCCCCCCCCCCCCCCCCCCCCCCCCCCCCCCCCCCCCCCCCCCGCCCCCCCGCCGGCGGCCCCCCCGTCCCCGTCGTCGGGGCCGGGAGGCGTGGTCAGCTCGCGGACCTGGGCCAGACGGGCGGCCAGGGCGGCGTCGAGCCGCTTCGTTTCGACCAGTTCGGCCTGGATGAGCCGGGGCGAGGGCAAATCGGGGCCGGGTTCGCGCTCTTTGAGCAGGGCCAGGTGAGCGGTCAGCGCCCAGCCGAGGGCCTGGTGGATAGGCCGCAGCACCTCTTCGGGGAAGCCGCCTTGCAGAACCACACGGGCCAGTTGCAGCCGCTTGTTGGCCGCGTCGAAGCCGGCCCGCGCTTTTTGCAGCTTTTGGCTGTCGGCGGCGCGGGCGGCCCCCGCGGCGGGCATGGAGGGAGCGCGGTAAACCTCGGTCTCGGCGGCCTGCTCGACTGCGCCGCCGGTCAGGGCGACCAGGGTGCGGTAGCTCTCCGGTTCCATCAGGTGCAGGCCGGGCGGCGAGGCCGTGTCGCCAAAATGCTCGGTGATAATCTTTTCAATTTGAGGCCGTAGTTCGGCAGGGGCGCGGTCTACCACCACCAAAATACTGCCCTCGGCGGACGAGCCGGGCAGGGGAGCGACGCGGCGCACGAGCATAATCCGGCCGGGGAACTGGGCCACCAGCCGGTCGGCCAGGCCGCGCAGGGTGGGCGCGGGGGCTGCCTCCGGCTCAGGCGCGGCTTTGGGGGCCAGGTCGAGCTTGACTTCGGGCGGCGGTGCGCCGACCATTTCATCAATCTTTTGCAGCAAGCTCTGGCCGGTGTCGAAAAAAGTAATTTCGCCTGGCGCTTCCTCGCTGCCGAAGACGCCGGCAAAAACGTTGCGCTTGGTGGCCAGGGTGTCGAGGATGCGCTCTTCGATGGTGTCTTTGGCAATCAGGTTAATCACGTTGACCGTGTGCAACTGGCCGTGGCGGTGGGCGCGGGCGATGCGCTGGTCCAGCACGGCCGGGTTCCGGGGTAAATCCAGGTTGACCACGAGGCTGGCCGCTTGCAGGTTGAGGCCCACCCCGCCGGCGTCGGTGGAGAGGAAAACTTTGCACTTGTCGTCGTTGAGGAATCGCTCAATCAGTTCGCCGCGTTTTGGGGTCGGCACATCGCCGCTGAGGGTGACGCGGCCCAGGTTGAGCCGCTCCAGCACCGGGTAGGTCAGATGGAGCATATTGGTCCACTGGCTGAAGAGGATAGCTTTGTGGCCGTTGTTCGCCACTTCGTCGTCCAGAATATCGGCCAGTTCTTGCAGTTTGGGCGACGTTTTTTCGCGCTCTTTGGGCGTCAGGTCAGGGTCGTGCAGGGCCAGGGCGTTGCAAATGAGGCGCATTTTGACCAGGGCGCCCAGCAAGATTTTATGCTCCTGGGGGGTCAGCGGGCGACGCTGGGCTTTGGCGATGAGTTGGGCGACGGTGTAGCGGAACTCTTCGTAAGCTTTCCACTGGGGATCGGTCATCGGTACAAAAAAGTTGTTGTCAATGCGGTCGGGCAGGTCGTGCAGCACCTCATCGCGCACCCGGCGTAAAACATAAGGCGAGATGAGGCGGCGCAGTTCGTCGAGGTTTTTGTAGCCCAGCACCTTGTAGGAGTTGGAGGTAGGCGATTTGCGCTCAACCTGGAAAAAGCGCTGGTTGAAGCGCCACAGCGGGCCGAGGATGGCCGGGTCAATAAATTGAAAGATGCTGTACAGTTCGTCCAGGCGATTTTCCAGGGGTGTGCCGGTCAGCACAAAGGCGTAGGGGCTGCGCAGCCGCTTGACCGCATCGGCGGTTTTGGTGCGCCAGTTTTTGATGCGCTGGGCTTCGTCCAGGATGATCAGGTCGGGCCGCAGCCGGCGCAGTTCGTCTTCATCGCGCAGGGCCACTTCGTAATTGATGAGGGTGAAGAAGGCCGGGTTTTGGTAGGCGCTGCGGCGCTCGCGCAGGCCGCCTTCGACCACGTTAACCGAGAAGGAGGTGAAGCGCCGGATTTCTCGCGCCCATTGGTGCTTGAGCGAGGCCGGGCAGACGACCAGCACCCGCTGAATATTGCGCAGTTGGTGGAGCAGGCTGGCGGCAGCGATGGCCTGGACCGTTTTGCCCAGGCCCATGTCGTCGGCCAGCATGGCCCGGCGGCTAAAGGCCAGGTGCATGGCCCCTTCCTGCTGGTAGTTATAAAGCTGGGTCGAGAGAAGGTTGAAGGAACGATGGCCCTGTTCGGTCTGCTCGCGGAACCACTCTTTCTGGCGCTGGATGGCTTCGAT